>JAPOVI010000045.1:0-32022 GCA_026708265.1 Acidobacteriota bacterium | reverse complement strand
ATCTACCCCCTTTCCCCTCCCGACCCCCCTCCGGTCCCCCGCCACCGCGGGCGAATCCGGGGACCGGGACATAATAGTGCGTGGCTGCCACCCGTCCGACGCCGGCTGTCCTCCCGACGCCGGGGCCTCCTCGTGCGCACCCGACGCGGGAGGGCCGGCGGTTGCGCCGCGGCCCGTTGCCGGCCGTGCTCCTGCTCCTGGCGGCACTCGCCGCGCTCACGCCGACGATCGACGCGCAGGGCCCTGCTCCGGGGCGAGCGACGATCCGGGCCGCGGACCTGCGCCGCGACGTGGCCGACCTTGCCTCTGACGCCCTGCGGGGCCGGCTCACCGGCACCCCGGGGAACCGCGCGGCGGTCGAGGTGGTCCGCTCGCGCTTCGAGGGGCTCGGCCTCGCCCCGCCGGCGGACGGGGGCTACCTGCAGCCCTTCGACCTGATCGTGCCGGCGCTCGGACCGGCGGACTTCAACGCCCTCACCGTCCACGCGCCGGGCGAGGCGCCGGCACCCGCGCGGCTGGGACGCGACTTCCACCCGGAGCGCTTCAGCGCCTCGGGCTCGGTCCGAGGCGGGGTCACCTTCGCCGGTTTCGGCATCTCGGCGCCCGCCCTCGGTCACGACGACTACGCCGCGGCGGACGTGACGGGCCGGGTGGCTCTCGTGCTGGCCCACGAGCCGGACGAGTACGACCGCGCGAGCCCGTTCGACGGCGACCTGCTCTCGGAGCACGCCCGCAGCGTTCTGAAGGCACGCGAAGCGGCACGACGCGGCGCGGTGGCCGTGCTCGTGGTGACGGACGTCCACAACCACGGCGGCGCGACGTTCGCTGGCCGCATGAACGGCGTGTGGCCGGATGCGCCGCGCCGCCCGCCCCGCTACGAGTTGGGCGCCTGGGTGGACACCGTCGGCATACCGGTCGCGCGTATCGCGCCACGCCTCGCGGCGCGGCTGCTGGGCCGGTCCGCTCGCGGGTTCGAAGGGCTGGCCCGGCGCGCGGAGGAACCGGGGTTCGTGCCCATTGCGACCGACGTCGAGGTGGAGTTGGCGGTGTCGGTCACCGAGCGCCGGATCACCCAGCACAACGTGGTGGGCCTTCTCGCGGGGTCCGATGCCGAGCTGCGGGACGAGTGGGTCATCGTCGGCGCGCACCTCGACCACGAGGGTACGGTCGGCTCGCGCATCTACGCGGGAGCGGACGACAACGCCTCCGGGGTGGCGGGCGTCCTCGCCGCCGCCGCCGCCGGCGCCCGCGCCGCACGCGCCGGCGATCGGCCGCGGCGCTCGATCCTGTTCGCGGCCTGGAACGCGGAAGAGCGCGGGCTTCTCGGCTCGTGGTCCTACGTCGAGCGCCCGCTCGCGCCGCTCGCCGACACCGTCGCCATGTTGAACCTGGACATGATCGGCCGTGACGAGGAGGTGCCGGCGCGCGGCGGGCGACGGTTCCGGGGATTGCCGGTCCAGTCGGCGGCGGCGAACCGCAATGCCGTCAACGTGCTCGGCTACAGCTTCAGCCGGGAACTGCGGGACGCCGCCGCGGCCGCGAATTCCGTGGGACTCACCATCCGCTTCCGCTACGACGACAGCAGCTCGAACCTCGTGCGGCGGAGCGACCACTGGCCGTTCCTGGCCCGCGGCGTCCCGGCGCTCTTCATCCACACCGGCCTCCACCCGGACTACCACACCCCCGGTGACCGCCCGGACAAGCTCAACTACGACAAGATGGCACGCATCGTGCGCTGGACCTACCAGCTCGCCTGGGAGCTGGCGAACACCGCCGGCCGGCCGCGACTCGACTAGCTGGATGGACCCGAAGGACCCCGCCGACCTGGAGTACACGGCCGAGCAGATGGCGGCCATGGGGCGGGCCGCGCTCGACCGCGTCGTCGCCCACGTGGCCAGCCTGCCCGAGCAGCCGATCTGCGGCAACGTCGAGGTGGACGACCTGTGCCGCGCGATGCGGGAGTCCGCCCCGGAGTCGGGCGCCGACCTCGAAACCCTGCTCGATCGCCTGTACGGGGAGTGGATTCCGCGCTCCTTCACGACCAGCGCACCGGGCTACATGGCCTACATTCCCGGCGGCGGGCTCTTCCCGGCCGGTCTCGCCGACCTGATCGCGGACACGTCGAACCGCTTCACCGGCCTCTGGCGCGCCGCGCCCGCCCTGGTCCAGCTCGAGGCCAACGTCCTGTCGTGGTTCCGGAGCTGGATGCAGTTTCCGGAGTCGACGGCCGGGCTCCTCACGCCGGGGGGCTCGATGGCGACCTTCAACGCCATCCTCTGCGCCCGCGAGCGCCACCTGGGGCCGGACCTCCGCAGCGGCACCGCCTACGTCTCGGACGAGGTGCACCACTGCGTCTTCAAGGCGGCACGGCATGCGGGCATCATGCCCGACCGCATCCGGCGCATCCCCGTCGACGAGCGGTTCCGGATGCGTGTCGGCGCACTTCGGGAGGCGATCGCCCGCGATCGGGCGGACGGGCTGCGGCCGTTCCTGGTCGTCGGCTCGGCGGGAACCATAAACACGGGCGCGGTCGACCCCCTGGACGACCTCGCCGACCTCGCCGCGCGCGAGCGCGTCTGGTTCCACCTCGACGGTGCCTACGGTGCCTTCTTCCACGTCTGCCCCGAGCTGCGGCCGCTCCTCGCCGGGCTCCCGCGCGCCGACTCGCTGGCCCTCGATCCGCACAAGGGGCTCTTCCTTCCCTACGGCACCGGGGCCCTGCTGGTGCGCGACGGGGCGGCACTCCGCGCCGTGCACGCCATCGACGCCAGCTACCTCCCGGTGCCCGCGAGCGACGACCTCTACGAACCTGCCCGCCACGGCCCGGACCTGTCGCGCGGCTACCCCGGCCTGCGGGTCTGGATGTGCGTGAAGCTCTTCGGCGCCGCGCGGCTCCGCGCCGCCATCGCGGAGAAGCGGCGGCTCGCCGTCGACGCCGCGCGCCGCCTGGGGGCCCTTCCGGCGGTGCGCGTGCTCGATCCGCCGGCCCTGTCGCTCTTCGCCTTCCACCTGCGCCTGCCGGGCGCCGCCGTGGCGGGCGAGAACGCCGCCACCCGCTCGCTGCTCGACCGCGTACGGGCGCGCGGCAAGGTGATGATCACCGGCTGCGAGGCGGGCGGCCGATTCCTCGCCCGGGTCTGCGTCCTAAGCTTCCGCACGCGACAGGCGCAGGTAGACACGCTCGTGGAGCACGTCTCCGAGGAAGCGGCGGCGATTCTCCAGGGCGAGTAACCGGGAAGCGAATCTCCCGGCGACGGTGGAAGCCGGAATCAGGCCCCGCGGGTCGCGATCACGGCGTAGTCCTGATCGGCGAAGATCAGGTCGTTCAGCCGATCCACGTTGCGGTTGAACACCTCGGCCAGCTCCACGACCGCGGCGCCCGCCGGCGTCGCGGCAAGCTCCCCGTCCACCGCTACGCGCTCCAGCCGGCTGGCCGCGGGCGGCGGCGAGCTGTAGGCGACCCGGACGTCCCGGAATCCGGCCGCCCGCAGCAGATACTCGAGGGTGTCCGGGTGCAGCGGGTGCCGATGCGTGACGTCGCGCAGGTAGGCACTGAAGAACGCGATCCAGGAGGTCGGGTTGATCGTCTCCACGACGGCACGGGCACCCGGACGCAGCACGCGGTGCATCTCCTGCGTCAGCCGCACGAGATAGGCCGCCTCGAGATGCTCGACCACCTGGGCCGAGAAGATTCCGCCGACCGCCTGCTCCGGGAGCCCCGCCAGGTGGCCCAGGGCGTCCGCGCGGGTCGCCGAGAGCCCGCGCTCGACGCAGCGCGCCACCATCTCGGGGTTCGTGTCGATCCCGCGGGCCGCGACCCCGCGCTCGCGCAGCAGCTCGAGGAACTCGCCGCGGCCGCAGCCGATGTCGAGCACGTCCGACGCGCCCGCGAAATGGTCGAGGTACGCGCGCTGGCGTTCGGCGATGTCGCCGGGCGCGCCCCGGAACACATCCTCGAAAGAGACGTAGGTCGACGCCTCGTCCTCGCCGTCGTCGTCGTCGACGGCGGCGGGGGGACCGGATGCCCGCTCCCCTGCCGCAGCCGCCGGCCGAACGCCGTCGGGGCCGGCGGATCCGGCGCGCAGGCGATGGATCTCGCGCTTCATGACGCGGACCGAGGCATGGAGCAGGTCGAACGAGTCGTCCAGCCCGCGCTGCGCCGCCGCTACCGCCTCGAGGCCGGCCGCCACGCCGGCGGACGCGACGGTGCTGTCCTCCGTGATTCGACGCAGGAGAGCCGCCGTCTCGCGATTCCGGGTGTCGATGTACGGAGTGATCTGCTGCGCGTACTGCACGAGCAGAGACTGGAAGCTCGCGAAGGCTTCGAGCTCGGCGCCCAGAAACCCGCGCAGGCGCTCGGTCGACCGGCGCTCCTCCCGCCGTTCCGCCGCGGCCCGCGTCAGATGGCCGACCAGCGCCCGGTTGAGCTCCGCCTGCCGCTCGAGGGCGGGGAGCACGGCGGGCGTCACGAGTCTCCGCAACCACCGCTTCCAGAACGGCTCCCGCGGATCGTGCGCAACCGGGGCGCGGGCCGCGAGCGGTGCGAGCGCCGCCGGATCGTCGGGGCCCGTCTCGAGGCCGAGCCCCGGCGGACCCGCCAGGGGTCGGATCGCCGCATCGAGGCGCGTCAGCGCGTCGTTGTAGGCGAGATCCGTCGCCTCGCGCTCGTGCCGCAGCCGTTCGAGGTCCAGGCTGTGGATGGTGCGGGTGAACATGGTCAACCAAGGCCCCGTGCCGCCCGGGCGGAGGTGACTCCCAGGCCGACGGGATCGCCGGCAAGTCCGCACTCGTCCGCGATTCGGCGGGCCAGCTCCATCCCGTCCGTCCGCATGTGCGCCGGCGGGCTGCCCCCCTCCGCCGGCCGCTCCCGGGCCACGTCGTGGAGGACGCGGCGATAGTCGTCGACCATCCGGGCCTGCCGCCCGCGCCGCGCCTCCCACCACGATCGCGCGCGCCTGCCCAGCGTCCGGCGCAGGTCGCCGTCCACGGCCAGGCGCCGCATCGCCAGCCACAGCGCCTCCTCCTCGTGGCGAGGGTCGATGCCGACGGCGACGCCGTCATCGGGTCCGCCGTGCAGCTCGTGCCACGAGCGCGGGTCGAGCAGCGGGACGTCGGCGAGGCGCGCGCGGGCGCTCACGACGGTGGGCCGCCCGGCGGCCAGGCAGCGCATCCACGAATCGGTAACCGCTCCCGGGCCGTCCTGCAGCGCGACACAGACGTGGGAGCCGGACAGCGAATCGGACGTCGGGCCATCGCCTCCCGGCGACGCCGACGCCAGGGTCACGGCGCCGGCGTCGACCCCGGCCGTCCGGACCCCGGCCGCGAGGTGCGCGGAGTCCTCGATCGCGCCCAGGATGCGAAGCGCGGCCGGCGTCTCGCGTCGCACGCGGCGGAGGGCGCGCAGGATCCTCTCGATCCCGCCCACGCGGGTCGTATGCGCCACCGCCGCGAAGACGACCGGACCGGGGGCCTCGGGCCGATCGTCTCCATCCGGGCCGGCGACGCCGTAGCGGAGGACGTCGATGCGGCACCCGGGGTATCGCCGCCGGAGCTCATCCGCCACCCCACCGTCATGCAGCGCCGTCCGGCGCGCCGTCTCGAGGATCGGCCGCAGCAGCGGCCAGGCGGCAAGCAGGTGAGGAACGGGAAGGCCGGCGATGCCGCCGACACCGTCGTGGAGCTCCGGCCGTTCGTGGCGCAACTCGGCGCGGTACTCGCCGGGGCTCGGCTCCTCCCCACCATGCCCGCGGCGCGCGTGGTGGAGCACGGCGTCGTGCAGGACGGCGAGCCCCGGATAGCGGACGACGTAGCCCAGCATGTAGGCGTGGGACGCCGCGTTCGCGAGCTGATAGACGGCGAGATCGTAGGGGCGGCGCTGTCGCCGCCAGACGAAGTCGTGGGCCGCGCGAACCTCCACCCCGGAGCCCAGCCGGGACCTGAGGGGCGCCGGATCGCCGTCGCCGACATAGACATCGACCTCGAGATCCGAATCGCGGGCGAGCGCGGACACGATGCCGGCGCTGTAGGCGGCAACGCCGGACAACCGGGGCGAGAGGGGCGCGAACCACGCGAGGCGCATCAGCCCGCCGCCCCGTCACCGGCGCCGACCATCGCCTCGATGGCGCCATCCCACGTGATTGCTTCGGCCCGCGCGAAACCCGCCGCGCCCAGCCGGGAGGCCCGTTCGCGGTCCGCCGACAGCTCGTCCACGGCCGCGGCCAGGGCCTCGGGGTCCGGAGAGCACACCGATCCGGTGACGCCGTCGGTCACGAACTCCAACGGACCGCCGGAGTCGTCGGCCGTGACGACCGGCCGACGGGCGAGGAACGCCTCCAGCGTCACGTAGCCGTAGTCCTCGTCGTAAGGCGGATAGACGACGGCCAGGGCGCCCGCGTAGAGCGCGACCAGCGCCTCGTCGTCCACCTCCCGGCGCAGCTCCACCCGGCCGCCGAGTCCCAGCTCCGCGATCAGGCGCTCGATGGCCGGCCGTTCGCTCCCGTCGCCCGCGACCACCAGGCGGAGCGGCGACCGCACGTGCCGCATGGCGCGCACGATGAGATCGACGCGCTTGATCGACTCCAGGCGCCCGACCGACAGCACGTAGTCCCCCAGCGGGCCGGCGACGAGCCGCCCGGCGAGGGGCGGCGGATGATGGAGCGGCGTCGCCCGGAGGCCCGTGAACCTGCGCAGGCGCGCGGCGACGTTGCGGGAAATGCTGAAGATCCGGCGCGATTCGGCCAGCATCCTGCGGTCGAGGGTGAACAGGGAGTCCCGCACGCCGACGTCCGCGTCGTCGTGCGTGAAGTCGCTGTAGCGGGTTCCGCAGAGCTCGTAGGCGGGGCGATGCTGGTGAATGAGCCAGGTGACCTTGTTGGGGTGCCGCACGAAGTAGCTCGGGAAGCGCGTGGCGATCACCAGGTCCACGGGATGCCGTCCGGCGTAGCTCAGGTTCAGCATGCGCCAGGCGGCGGCGTTCGCCAGCATCTCGCGTCGCGGATGCCAGGCGAACGGTAGGGCGACGACCTCGGCATGGTGCCCCCGCTGGCGGAGCCGATCGACGAGCTCGCGGGTGAGCGCCTCCGCGCCGCCGGCCACGAACGGCACCTGCGGGGCGCAGACGATGATCCGTTTCACGCGGTGGGCATCCTACCACCGGCGGCAGAGCGCCGCCGCGGCGGCGCTCTGCCGCCGCCGTCCGCCGCCGGAGACCAGGAGTCTGCGCCGTGAACCGGCGACGCACGAACTCCGTGCTCGCGCAGACTCCCAAAGCGCCCGCAAGGGCGTTCGATCAGGCGAAGCGGCAATCCTTGCGCATCGCCTGCTTGAGCAGCCCGAGGTAGCGCGCTCGCGGGACCTCCACCGCGCCGAGGCGCGCCAGGTGCGGCGTCACCCACTGCACGTCGAGCAGCTCGTACCCGCGCGCCCGCAACCGCTCGACGAGCGCACAGAGCGCAACCTTCGAGGCGTCCGTGGCGCGGTGGAACATCGACTCGCCGAAGAACGCCCCGCGCAGGCTCACCCCGTAGAGGCCGCCGACGAGCGCGCCGTCCCGCCACGTCTCGACGGAATGCGCGAATCCCGCCTCGTGCAGGCCACGGTAGCTCGCGGCGATCTCCGCGCTGATCCAGCTCCCTCCCCGCCCGCGCCCCGAGGCGCAGGCGGCGATGACCTCCGCGAACGCGCGGTTCACGCTCACCTCGAACCGCCCTCGCCGCACCGTCCGGCGCAGGCGGCGCGACGCGTGGAAGCCGTCGAGCGGCACGATCCCCCGGCGGACGGGACAGAACCAGTGAATGCGCCCCGCGACCGCCATCGGGAAGTAGCCGTTCCGGTAGGCCCCGAGCAGCGTAGTGGCCGCGATCATCCAAAATGTCGTATATCTGGAGCGTGGGCAACGACCCGACCCCCGCCCCCGGCTCGCAGGCCGTCACGCACGGCGTCCGCATCGAGGTGACGACCCGCTACGCGCCCGAGCGCTCGCAGCCGCAGGGCAGACGCTGGGAATTCCACTACACCGTCACCATCTCGAACGAGCGCCAGGAGCCGGTGCAGCTCATCAGCCGCCACTGGATCATCACCGACGCGACGAACGCGGTGCAGGAGGTGCGGGGGCTCGGCGTCGTGGGCCACCAGCCGACCCTGGGTCCGGGCGAGTCGTTCGAGTACACGTCGAGCTGTCCCCTCGGCACCCCCTTCGGCACGATGCACGGCACGTACCAGATGGTGTCGGCTAGCGGCGAGCGGTTCGACGCGGCGATAGCGCCCTTCGGGCTCTCGGCGCCGTACACCGTCCATTGACCGCTCCTCGACCGGCGTTCGGCGGCGCGCCGGCGTCCCCTACCCTGCCCCGACCGGCCGCACGTCCACGCCGGCGGCCTCGAGCCCGGCGCGCAGTCGGCGGGCCAGCTCCGCCGCACCGGGGGTGTCGCCGTGGACGCAGATCGTGTCCGCGGCCAGCGCCACGCTCTCGCCCGTCACGGCGGTGACCGCTCCGTCGCGGACCATCCCCAGCGCCCGCTCGAGCACGCGGTCCGCATCGTGGATCACGGCGCCCGGCTCCCCTCGGGGCGCGAGCGCGCCCGCGGCCGTGTACGCGCGGTCGGCGAACACCTCCGACGCGACGGGCAACCCGGCGGCTCGTCCCGCGTCGATCAGGGCGGAGCCGGAGAGCCCGAACAGGATCAGGCCGGGGTCGACGCTCGCCGTGGCGCGTGCGATCGCGTCGGCCAGCTCCGGGTTCCGCGCCGCCATGTTGTAGAGGGCGCCGTGGGCCTTCACGTGGCGCAGCCGGCCGCCCTCCGCGCCGGCCACGGCGGCGAGCGCGCCGATCTGCACCAGCACGAGGTCTTCGACTTCGCGCGGGGCCATGGCGATCTCGCGGCGCCCGAAGCCGGCGCGGTCGCCGAATCCGGGATGGGCGCCGACCGCGACGCCCGCCTCGAGCGCGAGCCGGACCGTCGACCGCATGACGCCCGGGTCTCCGGCGTGCGCGCCGCAGGCGACGTTGGCGGAAGTGATGCAGCCCATCACGCCGCGGTCGTCGCCCAGCGTGTAGGGGCCGAACGACTCGCCGAGGTCGCAGTTGAGATCGACCCGCACGTCCCTCTCGGCCTCACCGGCGATCCGCGGCGCCCTCGGGGCGCGCGACGGCGATCTCCCGCTCGGCCTCGGCGATCGCCCCCTCGAGCCAGACCAGCCACTCGTGACCGTAGGTGTCGACGTAGCCGGTCGCCACGCGGCCCGCGGCCATCAGGAAGGCCCGCCGCTCGGCGGGCGAGAGAATCTGCACGACGCCGCCCGCCGCCTCCACCGCCCGCACCGCGTCCGCGTGCCGGCCCGCGGGGACGGCCCGGGTCAGCCGCGCCACCTCGGCGAATCCCGCCTCGACGACCTGCCGCAGCGCCGTCGGAAGCGCCTGCCGGGAGGCGTCGTTCATCAGCCAGAGGACGGCCGCATAGGAGTGGCGATCCAGCGTTACGTGGCGGACGCGCTCGTGGAGCCCCAGGGCCACGATCTCGGGAAGCGGCAACGTCACTCCGTCGACCGCACCGCTCGCGAGCGCCGCCGCCAGCTCCGACCGCGGAACGGGAACGGGAACAGCCCCCAACGCCGTCGCCAGCTCGGCCTCTATCGGCGAGTCCGCGGTCGACAGCGTCAGTCCCCGCACATCCTCCGGCGCGCGCACGGGGCGCTCGGTGTTCGACAGGGTCCGCCAGCCGGCGGAGGTTCCCATCGCCATCACCCGCAGCCCCGTGCGGTCCACCAGGGCGTCGCGGAGCCGGGAATGAAAGGGGCCGCTGTATACCCGATCGACGACCGCCTCGTTCTCGAAGAGGTACGGGATATCGAGGATGCGTATCTCGGGGAAGAACGCGGCAATGTCCTCCGCTGCCGCGTGCGTGACGTCGAGCGTCCCGGCCCGGAGCGCGTCCAGGCACTCGCGCGCCTCGCCGCAGGCCTCGTCCCCGGAGGCGATCGCGACCGCGACCCCGCCGGCGGAGAGCCCTTCCACCAGGGCCTCGAACGCCGCCGCGGCGGCGCGCTCGCCGTCCGCCGCGCCGGCGGGCAGGGAGACCGCGAGGGTGTGGGCGGCGATGGGCTCGGCGGTCTGGAGCGGTTCGGCATCCGCCCCGGGCGCCTCGACGCCGCACGAGGCCGCCCCGGCGACCGCGGCGGCCACGACGAGCGCGGACCCCCGGCGACGCCGCCGCCCGCAGAACGTGCGCTTCCTCACACCCCGTCCCCCGCTCCCGACGCGGACCGGCCGAACCGGAACCGGCCGCCGATCCCAACCGTAGCACAGGGATCGCGCTGCAGGATCGACGACGCCGAGTCGTCGCCTCCGCCGTCGCCACGCCCGCCATCGCCGTGCTCTGCACGCTCGCCGGAGGGAGCGAGAGGGCGAGATCGACGGCGCGCAACGGTAGTCGTACTCTCCCGACCCGCGGATATGCTACCGCCATGAGTACGCGGCTGCAGGTCGTCATGGATGACGCGGAGGTGCACGCGTACCGCAGGCTGGCCGTACGCGACGGGCTGACGTTGTCGGAGTGGGTCCGCCAGAAGCTGCGGCAAGCCGCACGCCAGCAGGCGTCCGGGGGCGCGGACCGCAAGCTGGCCGCCATTCGCGCCGCGGCGCGCAACGACTTCCCCACCGCGGACGTCGATCAGATGCTGCGCGAGATCGAGTCGGGCTATCGAGCTTGATCCTCGTCGACTCGACCGCTCCGATGTATCTACGTCGCCGACTCCTCTAGGTCAGCGAGGCCCGCTCGGAGTCGCCCATCTCGACGCCTCCGGACGGGAAGTACTCCCGCCACCGCTCCGTGACCCGCTGCGCGATGTCCGGGCGGCAGGTGAGCTCCCGCGGGTAGGACGGCTTCATGCGCGCGTCGATCACGATCGGGGGCGTGTACGACACATGGTGTCGCACGACGCGGGTCGCGCGCGCGTGCAGATCGGCGGCCGGCTCGAAGCGGGTGAACGTCGTCCAGAGGAAGTTCATCACCGACGCGACGGCGCGGTCCGGCTCGTCCGAAACGACGACGAGCGGCCAGTCGGCGAACGCGGCGGCCGTCGCCAGGCGCTCGGCGGCGCGGGGCTCGGCCGCGTACGCCGGCGCATCGACGACGAGGCACCCCGGGCAGAAGACGCGCACCGTGGTCACGCCGCGGGGCAGCTCCGCGGCCTCGAACGCGGCGGGCAACGCGCGAACCGCGGGGCCGAGGCCGAGCCACACCCCCTTCGAGCCCTCGTTGACCGCTGGTCCGGTGTAGTCGAGCGTGTCCATCGACAGGTTGGAGATAACGTACAGGTCGGTTTCCGGGTGTGTGCGCTCGAGCAGGTGCACGAGCGTCCGCCGGAAGTCGCGGAGGTCGACCCGCTGGTCGGTCACGAGCAGGAACTTCGTCAGCGAGAGCTGCCCCTCGCCGAGGATCCGGAAGGCGCTGGCCATCGCCTCGCGGGCGTAGCGCTGGCGAACGACGGCCGCTCCCAGCGAGTGGTAGCCGGTCTCGCCGTACGACCAGAGGTCGACGACGCCCGGCATGACGAGCGGAAACAGCGGCGAGAGGAGCTCCTGCAGGAGATCGCCGATGAAGAAGTCCTCCTGCCGGGGCTTGCCGACGACCGTGGCGGGGTAGATGGCGTCCCGCCGGTGCGCGATGCGGTCGACCGTGAACACCGGATAGTCGTGGGCCAGCGAGTAGTAGCCGTAGTGGTCGCCGAAGGGCCCTTCGGGCCGGCGGACGTGCGGGGCGACGGATCCCACGAGGGCGAACTCCGCACTCCCGATAAGCCGGTGCGGCCCGATGCCGCCGATGACCGGCAGCCGCTCGCCGGCGATGAGCGACGCCAGCATCAGCTCGGGCACGTTCTCCGGCAGCGGCGCGATTGCGGCCAGCATCAGGGCCGGCGGGCCGCCGAGGAAGACGGTGGCCGGTAGCGCCTCGCCGCGGCTTTCGGCCGCCGCGTAGTGGAAGCCGCCGCCCTTCCCGATCTGCCAGTGCATGCCCGTCGACCGGGCGTCGTGCACCTGCAGGCGGTACATCCCCAGGTTGTGCCCGGGCCGCTCCGGGTGCTCGGTGTAGACGAGCGGGAGGGTGATGAACGGGCCGCCGTCCTCCGGCCAGCAGGTGACGGCCGGCAGGCGGTCGAGCCGGACGTCGCGGGTGACGACCTCCGTCACCGGCGCGCGCGAACGTGACCGCATGCCGACGCGGGCAAGCGCTCCGGCCACGTCCCGCGCCCCCCACAGCTTCGCCGGTGTGGGCGGCAGGAGCGTCTCGGCGAGCTCCACGACCCGGCGGATGAGCTGCAGCGGGCGCGTTCCGAACGCGAGCTCGGCCCGACGCGCCGTCCCGAAGAGGTTGGTGACGAGCGGGAACGACGCCCCGGTGACGTTCCTGAAGAGCAGCGCGGGCCCTCCCGCCGCGATCACCCGGCGGTGGATCTCCGCCGCCTCGAGCACCGGGTCGACCGGCGCCTCGATGACGGCCAGGTCGCCGTCAACCCTGAGCCGATCCAGGAACGCACGCAGGTCGGGGAAGCCTCGCTCGTCGCCCACGCCGCCGACCATACCTCACCCGAAGCATCCGTGCCGGCCCTCCGCACCGAAGGCCGGGCCCTGATGCCCGTAATGGCGATTCTCATGAAATCCGCCATGTCTGATGGCGATCATCATGAAATCCGCCATGTCTAATGGCGATCAGCCGTTCGGGTCCCGCTGTCTGGACCGGCTCGCCATCGCGACCAAGTCGGCCCCGCACGCCCACCGGAAGCGCCTGCGAAGCCTGCGGGGCGCTCGGCGAGGAAGCCTCGTCGACCGAGGCATCGTCTGCCGCGGAGGCGCGCCCCTCTGGAGGACGGCATCGAGATCTGGCAGCTCGAGCACTTCCTGGCCGCCCTCTGGAACGATGATCTGTGAAGCTGCCGACGATGCGTTCGCGTCGCCCAGTCACCCCCCCAGGAGGCTGCGCCGCAGAACCGGCGACGCACGAACTCCGTGTCCGTGCACATTCCCAACGCGCGCGCAGGGGCGCGCAAGGTGCTTCGATCCGTCTGCGGCGTTTCAGGCAGCCCCGCCGGACGCTCCTGGCTCCTCGCCCCCGGTCAGTCCCGCCAGCGCCCGCAGGCTGGCGCGCCGACCCGCGTCCAGCCAGTGTCCATGGTGCCGAAGCTCCAGGCCGGCGTTGATGGCCGCCAGCGCGTGATCCTCCACTGCCGTGGACTCCTCCTCGAGACGCGCCGCCAGCCATCGTTCCACTTCCGACCAGCGCCACAGTCGGTACCGGCTGCGCGGATCCGTGATCGGTGGCGGGAAGCCCCCCGGACCTCGCGCACCGGTCACCAGCAGTCGCACGCCTTCTCGCGTGCGACCCGTCCGAGCCGCGATGTCGGCCATCGACACCAATCCGGCGTCCGCTATCCGGACAACCTCTACCCCCTCGACTTGCTCGATGTCGGCGACAGCCGACAGGACGGCCTCCACGAGCCCGGCCGCCTCGCGGTCGAACTCGGCGTACTGGATCCCGTCCGACCGACCGATCAGTGCGTCGTCACACCCTGCCTCGTACAGGGCATCGAGGACCCCATCGCTCTGCAGGTCCCGACCGCCGACGATCAGCGTGAAGTGATGAGTCGACATCGATTCGCCCTTCCTCATGACACCCCAGCGATGTCCAGACGATGTGCGCGTGACCGACCAGCCGGCCGCCTCTGCGTCAGCCAGGGCATCCTCGACCTCCTTCTTCGGGTGCCTCGGCCTTGCCGCCATCCTCCATCCACGTTACGATCGCTGTTGTGTCGTGTCAACGGCAGGAATAGCACGATGGCCGAGGCCAACCCTCGGCGACGCGACAAAGCCCGCAGACTATCGAGACGTATCGAGCTGCCCGAATGGAAAAGCGATACCAAGTGTTCATCAGCTCCACGTTCCGCGACCTCGTACAGGAGCGCCAGGAGGTGCTCAAGGCAGTCCTTGAGATCGACCACATGCCTGCCGGAATGGAGTTGTTTCCAGCATCAGACGACGCCGCGTGGCAACTGATCAAGGAGGTCATCGACGGCTCTGACTACTACGTCGTGATCATCGGGGGCCGCTACGGCTCGATGGACGAAACGGGCATCGGATACACCGAGAGGGAATACGACTATGCCATAAGTCAGAGGACACCCGTCATTCCTTTGCTGTACAAGAATCCGGACAATCTCCCTCGCGAGAAGACCGAAACGGACACGGAATCCTGGGAGAAGCTCAAGAGATTCCGCAAGCGAGTTGAGGGAAAGCATACATGCGTGTATTGGACGAACGCAGACGACCTCAAGGCCAAGGTCATCGTCGGCTTAACGTCGGCCATCAAGCGTCGTCCCGCGATCGGTTGGGTGCGCGCGGACAAGGTTCCAACAGAATCCACGGTCACCGAGATCCTCATGCTGAGGAATCGCATAGCAGAACTGGAACGGAGCGCCGAGGCTGACAAGACCCATCCCCCGGAAGGAACGGATGACTTGATGCAGGGAGAGGATGAATTCAAGCTCCATTTTGAATTCAGCGCAGGGCGAAGGTACGATAGTCCGAGATTCGACGCGCACCTCTCGCTCACATGGAACGATATGTTCGGCGCGGTGGCACCCAGGATGATTAACGAGTGCTCAGAAGATGATTTGCACACCACCTTCTCCGACTACTTCGCACAACGAGCCAAGGAAGCCTTCGGCGATGACGAGGACTTGAAGGGAGAGGAACTAGCTTCATTCCGGTTTCGCGACGATGAGATTGAGACCTGTCTGGTTCAGTTCCGCGCTCTGAGGTTGATCGACCAGAGTTTGCGGGCGAGAAGCGTCAAGGACTCGAATACCTACTGGACACTTACTCCGTACGGAGACTACCTAATGAACCAACTTCGTGCTCTTCGTCGCACTTCGACCGATCGCCCCGCAACAAAGGGCCAAGCAGCCCCCAAGTAGAGTGCGAACCCGTAGGACCCCGTCGGTCGAATCCAATCTCGCAGGGCGGCTATCAACGAAGAGAGTACCCGTACTCCAATCCTCCAGGCCAATTCCCTCGGCCGTCAACAGGGTCCGATTGAAGGCCCGGTCTTGTCGCGCCAGCGACTCGAACTGAGAGACTAGATGCCCGACCACCGAATCGGCTTTATCGCCAAGATCCGCTCGGACCTCCCGGTTCGCCGAGCAGGGCCGGCGCGCGCGCGCCGCCGGTGCTGCAAGACCCGATCTTCACCGCCAGAGTAGAATTGCCGCTGCCGGGCGCTGGTGGGAGCGCCCGTGAGACCGGCTAGCAGGAGGCAGGCATGGCGGAGCGGATAGCGGCGGGCGGGCTGCAGGTCGACAAGGAGCTGTACGACTTCATCAACGACGAGGCCCTGCCGGGCACGGGCGTCTCCCCGGAGGCGTTCTGGTCCGGGTTCGACCGGCTGGTCCACGACCTCGCGCCGCGCAACCGCGAGCTGCTCGCCAAGCGCGACGAGCTCCAACGCCGCATCGACGCCTGGTACCGCGAGAACCACGATGAGCCGATCGACCTGCCGGAGTACAAGGCGATGCTCCGGGAGATCGGCTACCTGGTGCCCGAGGGCGACGACTTCTCGGCGACGACGGCGAACGTCGATCCCGAGATCTCGACCATCGCGGGGCCGCAGCTCGTCGTTCCGGTGACGAATCCGCGCTACGCGCTGAACGCCGCCAACGCCCGCTGGGGCAGCCTCTACGACGCGTTCTACGGGACCGACGCCGTCCCCGAGGACGACGGCTGCGAGCGCACGGCCGAGTACAACCCGGTCCGCGGGGCCCGCGTCATCGCCCGCTCGCGCGAGTTCCTCGACCGCGCCGTGCCGCTCGCGGGCGGCAGCCACGCCGACGTTGCCGCCTACGCGGTGGCGGGCGGCGCGCTGAGCGCCACGCTGAAGAGCGGCGCCACGACCGGGCTGGCCGACGCCTCCACGTTCGCCGGCTATCGCGGCGACGCGGCCGCACCGTCGGCGGTGCTGCTCCGCAACAACAGCCTCCACATCGAGATCGCCATCGACCGCAACCACCCGGTCGGCCGGGACGACGGCGCCGGCATCAAGGACATCCGACTGGAAGCGGCGACGACGACCATCATGGACCTCGAGGACTCGGTCGCGTGCGTCGACGCCGAGGACAAGGTGGTCGCCTACCGCAACTGGCTCGGCCTGATCAAGGGCGACCTGACCGACCGCTTCGAGAAAGGCGGCCGGATGGTCGACCGGGCCATGAACCCGGCCCGCGAGTACACGGCGCCGGACGGCTCCGGCGTGACCCTGCCGGGCATAAGCCTGATGCTGATCCGCAACGTCGGACACCTGATGACCAACCCCGCCATCCTCGACAAGGACGGCAACGAGGCGCCCGAGGGGATTCTCGACGCGATGATCTCGTCGATGATCGCCGTTCACGACGTCAAGAGCAGGAAGAACAGCCGCGCCGGTTCCATCTACATCGTCAAGCCGAAGATGCACGGTCCGGAGGAGGTCGCCTTCTGCGATCGGACGCTGGCCCGGGTGGAGGACGTCCTCGGCCTCGATCGCCACACGATCAAGATCGGGATCATGGACGAGGAGCGGCGGACGACGGTCAACCTGAAGGAGTGCGTGCGGGCGGCCAAGGCGCGCGTCTTCTTCATCAACACCGGCTTCCTCGACCGCACGGGCGACGAGATGCACACCGCGATGGAAGCGGGACCGATGATCCGCAAGAAGGAGATGAAGACCGCCCCCTGGATGGTCACCTACGAGGACTGGAACGTCGACGTCGGGCTCGAGACGGGCCTCCCGGGGCACGCCCAGATCGGCAAGGGCATGTGGGCGATGCCGGATCTCATGGCGGACATGCTGGAGGCCAAGGTCGGCCACCCGCAGCAGGGCGCCAACACCGCCTGGGTCCCCTCCCCCACCGCCGCCACGCTGCACGCGACCCACTACCATCAGGTCGACGTGACGGCGCGGCAGGCCGCGCTGCGGTCGCGTCCGCGCGCCGATCTCGACCGGATCCTGACCATTCCGCGCGAGGAGAACCCCGACTGGTCGCCGGAGGAGATCCAGCAGGAGCTCGACAACAACGCACAGGGCATCCTGGGCTACGTCGTGCGCTGGGTCGAGCAGGGCATCGGCTGCTCCAAGGTGCCCGACATCAACAACGTCGGGCTGATGGAGGACCGCGCCACGCTGCGCATCTCGAGCCAGCACATCTGCAACTGGCTGCACCACGGCATCTGCACCGAGGCGCAGGTGCGCGAGACGCTCGCGCGGATGGCCGCGGTGGTCGACGAGCAGAACGCCGGCGACCCCAACTACCGGCCGATGGCGCCGGACCTCGACGCGAGCGTCGCCTTCCAGGCCGCCTGCGACCTGATCTTCAAGGGGCGCGAGCAGCCGAGCGGCTACACCGAGCCGATCCTTCACGCCCGGCGCCAGGAGGCGAAGGCCCGGTTCGGCGGGCGCGGCTGATGGCGCCCGAAGCGGGCGGCGCCGCCGCCGTGCGGGCCCGCTACCCCCGCTCGGTCGCCGCCGCCGACGGCCGGCCGGTGACGCTCCGGCTGATGACCCGCGACGACTGCGAGGCGGTGCTCGCGTTCGCCAACAGCCTCGATCAGGATGCGCTGCTCTACCTGCGGGTCAACATCACGGAGCCGGGCGTCGTGGAGCGCTGGGCCGAGTACGTCGAGGCCGGCCGCACGCACACCGTGCTCGCCGTGGAGGGCGACTCGGTCGCCGGAGAGGCGAGCCTGCTCCACAACCGGACCACGTGGACACGGCACCTGGGCGAGATCCGGGTCCAGGTGGCTCCGTCCCACCGCCGCCGGGGCCTGGCCCGGCTGCTGGCGGAGGAGGTGGAGTGGATAGCGCGCCGCCTCGAGCTGCGGATGCTCACAGCCCGCATGACGCTCGATCAGGTCGCCGCGCAGTCGGTCTTCCGGCGCCTCGGCTTCCAGCGCGAGGCCGTGCTCTGGGACTACGTGATGACGGCGGACGGCAAGACGCGGAACTTGCTCGTCGCGACGAAGCGGCTATGATCGACGCCGCGCCGACGGACGCGGTTGCGCCGTGCGCGCACTCCCGCCCGGGTGGACCCGCTCCGTCGCCGACGAAGGGGAGGATGCTGTGGCCGACCAAAAGCCGACCGATGGATTCGATGCGCTGCTGACCGAGGATCGTGTCTTCGAGCCGCCGGAGGCGTTCCGCCGGAACGCGAACATCAACGACCCCGGCATCTACGAGCGCGCCGACGCGGACCCGGAAGGGTTCTGGGCCGACTTCGCGAAGGAGCTCGATTGGAGCCGACCCTGGGATCGGGTGCTCGACTGGCAGCCGCCCGACGCCAAGTGGTTCATCGGCGGTAAGATCAACGCCAGCGTCAACTGCGTCGATCGCCACGCCCTCGGCAGCCGCCGCGACAAGCGCGCCCTCGTCTGGGAGGGCGAGCCGGGCGACCAGAAGACCCTGACCTACGGCGAGCTGCACGTCGAGGTGCAGAAGTGCGCCAACGTGCTCGCGAAGCTGGGCGTCGGCCACGGGGACCGCGTCGCCGTCTACCTGCCGATGATCCCCGAGCTGCCGATCGTGCTGCTCGCGTGCGCGCGGCTCGGCGCCGTGCACAGCGTCGTGTTCGGCGGCTTCAGCGCCGAGTCGTTGCGCGATCGGATCAACGACATGCAGGCGAAGCTGCTCGTGACCGCGGACGGCGGGTACCGCCGCGGCGGCATCGTGCCGCTCAAGCAGATCTCCGACGACGCGCTCGACGGCTCCCCGAGCGTCGAGAACGTCCTGCTCGTCAAGCGCGAGGGTCTGGAGACGCCGTTCAACGTCGTCGCCGGCCGCGACCACTGGTACCACGAGCTGATGGCGCAGGTCTCCGACACCTGCCCGCCGCGGGAGAACGACGCCGAGGACCTGCTCTTCACGCTCTACACCTCCGGCACCACCGGCAAGCCGAAGGGGATCGCGCACACTACCGGCGGCTATCTGGTCGGCACCTACGCCACCGCCAAGTGGGTCTTCGACTTGAAGGAGGACGACATCTACTGGTGCAGCGCCGACATCGGGTGGGTCACCGGACACAGCTACCTGGTCTACGGGCCGCTGCTGAACGGCGCCACCTGCGTGATGTACGAGGGCGCGCCCGACACCCCCGGCCGCGACCGCTTCTGGGACATCTGCGCGCGGCACAAGGTGACGGTCTTCTACACGGCTCCGACCGCCATCCGCGCGTTCATGAAGTGGGGCCCGGAGCACGTCCGGAAGCACGACCTGAGCTCGCTCCGCCTGCTCGGCTCCGTCGGCGAGCCCATCAATCCGGAAGCCTGGATGTGGTACTACCACCACGTCGGCGGCGAGCGCTGCCCCATCGTCGACACCTGGTGGCAGACCGAGACGGGCAGCATCCTGATCACGCCGCTCCCCGGCATCACCCCGCTCAAGCCCGGCTCGGCGTCACGCCCCTTCCCCGGCCTCAAGCCGGCCATCGTCACCGAGAGCGGCGAGCCGGTGAAGGTGGGCGGGGGCTACCTGGTCCAGACCCGCCCCTGGCCCTCGATGCTGCGCACGATCTACGGCGACCACGACCGCTTCGTGGCCACCTACTGGAACCGCTGGGGCCGCGACGTCTACGTCACCGGCGACGGCGCCAAGGTGGACGAGGACGGCTACTTCTGGCTGCTCGGCCGCGTCGACGACGTCCTGAACGTCGCCGGCCACCGCGTCGGCACGATGGAGGTCGAGAGCGCCCTCGTCGACCACCAGGAAGTGGCCGAGGCCGCCGTCGTCGGCAAGGAGCACGAGATCAAGGGGCAGGCCGTCTGCGCCTTCGTCACGCTGAAGGAGGGCGTCGAGGCTACCGACGCGAAGCTCGAGGAACTGCGCCAGCACGTGGCCAAGAAGATCGGCGCCATCGCCAAGCCGGACGAGATCCTCTGGACGGCCGACCTTCCGAAGACCCGCTCCGGCAAGATCATGCGCCGCCTGCTCCGCGACATCGCGGCCGGCAAGGCCCTGGGCGACGTCACGACCCTGGCCGATCCGTCCATCGTCGCCAAGCTCCGCGAGCAGTACGAGGACAAGGAAGGATAGGGAGCCGCGTCAGGAGGTGAAGCGGGCGGCGGACGAGACGAGCCGCTGCGTCGCCTTCTCGAGGCGGGCCAGGGACTCGGTGACCCTCCGGCGAACCGCCGCGTCGGCTTGCGGCCCGGCCTGTGCGGCGAGATCGGCGACGGCGGGAAGGGCGTCGGCCAGCGCCCGCTCCGTCTCCCCGACCGCGGCCAGCATCGCGTCGTGAAGGTCGGCGTCGACGACGCGGTACGGCATGCTCGTTGGCCCTCGGATGCAGCCCGGTCGAACAAGTCCACCGGAGTGTCACCCGTGACACGATACACGATGCCGCTCCGTCGCGGCGTCGCCGCGCCCCCTCCCGGCACGGGTCTTCCGCCATGCGCATCGTGAGCTGGAACGTCAACGGCCTGCGGGCGTGCGCCCGGAAGGGGTTCCTCCGGTTCCTGGCCGATTCGCAGGCCGACATCGTCGGCATCCAGGAGGTGCGCGCCTACGAGCACCAGTTGGAGCCGGGGGTCCGCGCGCCGGCCGGATGGCACGCCGCCTTTTCCGCCAGCGAGCGTCCCGGGTACAGCGGGGTCGGCCTCTACTCCCGCGTGGCGCCCACGCGGGTTGATACGACGCTGGGCGAGCCGCGGTTCGACGCCGAGGGCCGCCTGCTGGTCGCGCACTTCGGGCGGATGGCCGTGGCGTCGGTGTACTTCCCCAAGGGCAGCGGTCGGGACCGCAGCAATCGCCGCGTGCCCTACAAGCTCGCGTTCTACGCGGCGCTCTTCGACCGCCTCCAGGCGCTGCGGCTCCGGGGGCCGGTTCTCGTCATCGGGGACTACAACACGGCGCGCGAGCCGATCGACCTGGCGCGGCCCGCCGCCAACACGAAGACGAGCGGCTTCCTGCCGGAGGAACGTGCGGAGCTGACGCGCTGGATCGCTGCCGGGTGGGTGGACACCTTCCGCAGGCACCATCCCGGCGAGGGCGGCCACTACACGTGGTGGCGCCAGTGGGGCGACGCGCGGCGGAACAACGTCGGCTGGCGGATCGACTACGTGCTGGCCTCCCCGAGTGCCGCGCGCCGGGTCGAGGACGCCTTCATCTGGCCGCACATCGCCGGATCCGACCACTGCCCGGTCGGCGTCGACCTGTCCACCTGAAGCACCGGGCCCGCGCGGCGCTCACGGCAACGGCGGCAGCGTGAGGCGGCTTCCCGGCGGACGCTGCACGTCGAACGCCTTGAGCGTGTAGTTGACGGTCGTGTAATGACCGACGAGGCCCGCGATGTCCATCAGGCCCTGGTTGCCGAAGATTCGCTGCGCGGCCTCGAACGCCTCGCGGCTCAGCTTCGGCTCCCGGATCAGCTCGCGGACGACGCGGATGATGGTCCGTTCCGGCTCGTTCAGTCCCGGCAGCTCCCCCGCTTCGCCCAGCGGCGTGTCCCAGCGGAGCAGCTCGATGATCTCCGCCTCGAGCCCCGCGCCCAGTCCCAGCGGCTCATGGGCGGACCACTCGTACTGACTGTCGAGCGCCCGGGCCGCGGTCAGGATCGCAAGCTCCGCGAGCCGCTGGTCCCGGTTGCCGTCGGCCCCGAAGCGCAGGTAGGTGCTGGCCGGGAACAGATGCTCGGCCATGGGCGGGCTGTACATCCACATGCCGATGGGACCCCGCAGCCCGCCGGAATAGCGGCTGTCCGGATGGACGATGACGTCGTAGGCCCGCTGGCCGTCCGCGTCGAGCGACTCCCGCGTGAGGCGCGGCAGACGTGCCCAGGAATCCTCGTGAATGTCCGGCGGGATGTCCTCCGAGGTCACCACGCGGGGGGTGAACGTCTCGCCCTGCCCCGAGGCGAGAGCTCCGGCGGCGTCGACGGCGTCGCAAGCGGCGAGCGCGGGCAGGCAGAGAGCGAGGACGAAGAGTCTCAGCGTCACGATGCACCTCCTTCGGCAGGACGGCCGGGTCCTGCAGGCCGGCTGGGCGGGAATCGGAGCCGCAAGCGACGATTCCCGAGCGTTGCCGCTATGCTGCGCTGCGGCGGCGCCGCGGGGCAAGTCGGCAAGGTGCCGCGCGCCGATGTCGCTGGCTCGTCTGGCCACCCGTTTCGGCTTCGACGACGACGAGCCGGCCCTGCCGGTCTGGTTGGCCGCGTATACTGGCGTTCGATGCAGAGACGCGCCTGCCGCGGCACCGTGCCACGGATCGTCGCCATCGGCATCGGCCTGGCGACGGGAGCCGTCGTGCTGGGCGCCTCCCTCACTGCCGCCGCCGGCGGGGGAACCCAGTCCGCGGATGCGCCGCTCTATCGCTGCGCGGACGCCGGGCGCAGCGAGGCGGAACCGGTCGGCCTGACGCTGTGCGATGCCGCCCCGACCCCTGCCCTCGAGGACCGTGCCGAGCGCGACAACCTGCAGCTTCGCCCCGGCGCCCTCGTGGTGGCGGTCGTCCCGGATGGTCTGGCGGCCCGCGAGGGCCTGCTGCCGAACGACATGATCTTCCGGGTGGCCGGTTCCGACGTGGGCGGAGGCGGAGCAGCCACCGCACGGCTCGCGGCCGTCGGCGTGGAGAGCGATACCCTCGTCAACTTCCTCCGCACCGGACGCCCGTACCTCGTCAAGCTGCGGCGCACCCCCTGACGGGCGCGTCGGCGTCGAGGCCGGCCGGCGCCCTGGTCCCCCGTGGTTCCGCCCAGGGCCGCGCCATCGCGAATGCCGAGCCGGTCGGCGAGACGAGCCGCACGGCAGTGCCGCGGGTCGACCCGACGCCGCGCCCGGAGCGCGGTATGCTGAGCGGCGTGCGCCGTCTGCCGTCCGCCCTCCTCCCCGCCCTGTCGCTCGCCGCCGCGGCTGCGCTGGGACCCCCGACGGCGCAGGCCCACCCGCTGACGTTCACCGAGGTGACGCTGACGCTCGGGCCCGGGCGCGCCTTCGTGGCCGACGTCATCTACGACCTCGACGCGCTCGCGCTCGGCGCGCCGATCGACACCGACGACGCCGAGCTGGCCTCGGCGCTGGCCGCGCTCGGGCCGGACGAGCTCGACCTCCGCCTGGCGCGTCTGCGCCGCCTCTTCGAGCGCCGCGTGCGCGTCCGCTTCGACGGCGAGCCGGCGCCCTTCGAGGTCGGCTTCCCCGACCACGGCGCGCCACGGACGGCGGCCGCCGACATACCGTCCGTGCTCGGCCTGACGGCGAGGCTGACGGGGGCCATCCCGCCGGGCGCGGTAACGGTCGGCTTCTTCGCCTCCCGCGCCTTCGGGGAGGTGCACCTGTCGATCGTCGACGCGGTGCGCGGCGGCGAGACCCGCTCGATCCTGGAGCCGGGCGCCCGGAGCGAGCCCCTCGACCTGTCGGGACCGTTCACCCCGCCGGGCCCGGGAGAGACGGCGTACCGCTACCTGCGCCTCGGCTTCGTCCACATACTCCCGGCGGGCGCGGATCACATCCTCTTCGTGCTGGCGCTGTTCCTGCTGAGCACGCGCCTCCGGCCCCTGGTCTGGCAGGTCACGGCCTTCACGGTCGCCCACGCCGTCACCCTCACCCTGGCCACGCTCGATGTCGTAGCCCTTGCCCCCCGCATCGTCGAGCCGCTCATCGCGTTGTCGGTCGCGGGGGTCGCCGTCGAGAACGTGCTGACCGATCGGCTCACCCGCTGGCGTGCGGCCGTCGTATTCGGCTTCGGCCTGCTGCACGGCCTCGGCTTCGCCGGCGTGCTCGGGGAGCTCGGACTTCCGGACGAGGGACGCCTGCTGGCCCTCGCGGCATTCAACGCCGGCATCGAGCTGGGCCAGTTGGCAGTGATCGCGGGCGCCGTGGCGGCCCTGGGATGGTGCCGCCGGAAACCGTGGTACCGGCGCCGGGTGAGCGTGCCGCTCTCCTGCGCCATTGCTCTCACCGGCCTCGCGTGGGCGGTGGAGCGCACCGCCGGCGGCTGACCGCGGCCCGGGGACGAGACGCGGTTCCGCGGGGGCGGGACGGGGCGACGCCCCGTCAACTCGACGAGGCGCCGGCCGCGCGGCGGGCGATCAGCCGGCCGAGGACCCGCAGCTTGCTCCAGAAGAAGTCGAACTGCCCGAGCAACGCGCCGTACCCCAACAGGAGAAGCTGGTAGACAGGCAGCATGATGATCAGGTAGATGGCCCACTGCAGCCACCCCGGGGCGATGGAGGGGAGCAGGAAGCTCATGACCGGCCCCTTCACCCACAGCGTCGTCATGCCGGCCAGGGCGAACGCCGCAAGAATGGCGACCACACCCACCGGCCCGACGCCCCAGCGTCTTCGCATGCGTTCGACTATCCGCATTTTCGGTCCGTCCCGCGTAGCGTACCGCTCGCACCATGCCGGATCGCGGCCACGCCCTCGCCCGCTGCCGGGCGCCGCGCCGTGTCACGGCGGCCCGGGATGCCGCGCTGCATGAGATCGAGTCTCAGTATGGGGCGGCGCGATCCTACACCGCGGGGGGGTTGTCCGCCAAACGGCCGGCCCGTGACCCCCCGCGTGCTAAGATCTACGGCTGCTACGGGTCCGGTTACTCCATCTCAGAGAGGTTCGGGATGACCAAGGCGAATCACGGCGCCGCCGCGCGCGTGGCGCTCCTGGTTCTGTGCGCGGCGCTCCTCGCCGGCTCCGCGCAGGCGCAGGACTGGCCGAGCTGGCGCGGCCGGGCCCAGACCGGGGTCTCCGCCGACACCGGGCTCGTGTCGAGCTGGTCGGTCGACGGGGACAACCTCATCTGGTTCCAGGAGTACATCGGTCGTTCCACCCCTGCCGTCTTCGACGGTCGGGTCTGTGCCAACGGCCGCATCGGCGACGGCGTCTCCAAGAAGGAGATCGTCACCTGCTGGAACGCCGAGGACGGCACGAAGCTGTGGGAGCACAGCTTCAGCATCCTCAACACCACGGTCCCGTTCAACCGTGTCGGCTGGGGAAGCGTGACGGGGGACCCGGAGACGGGCTACCTCTACGCGATGAACATCGACGGCCACCTTCACTGCTTCGATCGCGACGGAGCAATCGTCTGGAGCTGGCGGCTCGCCGAGGACCTCGGGCGCGCGTCGGGCTACGGCGGAAGGACGTCGACCCCGATCATCGACGAGGACCGGCTGATCCTCGGCGTGATCGGTTCGATCTGGGGCGACCTCGGAGGGCCGCCGACACATCGTTACGTCGCGTTCGACAAGGCGAACGGGCGCATCCGGTGGATCTCCACGCCCGGTGGGCGGCCCGCGGACATGAACACCCAGTCCGTTCCGATTGTCGCCGTGGTGAACGGCCAGCGCCTGATCATCGACGGGAACGCCGACGGGCACATCTACGCCCTCCAGGCGCGCACCGGGAGCAAGGTGTGGGAGTTCCGCCTGAGCCAGCGCGGCATCAACGTCTCTCCCGTCATCGACGGCACGACGGTATACGTCGCGCACAGCGAGGAGAACGTCGACCGGGGCACGATGGGCCGCGTGGTGGCCATCGACGCGACCGGCGAAGGCGACATCACCGCAACCGGTGAGCGCTGGCGCATCGACGATCTGCAGGTCGGATTCTCGTCGCCGCTTCTCAAGGACGGCCGGCTCTACGTCATCGACAACTCCGCCAATCTGTTCGCCATCGAGGCCGCCGACGGAACCGTGCTGTGGGAGCAGAGCGTGGGGACGGTCGGCAAGTCCTCCCCCGTCTGGGCCGACGGCAAGCTCTTCATCACCGAGGTGAACGGCAACGTGCGGATCCTGGAGCCGGCGGACGACGGCGCGACCGAGCTCGACCACGACGAGCTCGAGGTGGCCGACGGCCGCTACGCGGAGATCTACGGCTCGTTCGCATCCGCCTACGGCCGCCTCTACGTGACGGCCGAGTCGGGCATCTACTGCATCGGCGACCCCGACGCGCCGTTCGACCCGCAGCCCGCCGCCACGCCGCCGCTCGCCGAGGAAACGGCTCCCGACGGCGTCGTCGCGAGCATTCAGGTCGTACCCGCGGAAGTGATCGCGGCGGCCGGGCAGCCGGTCCGCTTCAGCGTGCTGGGGTTCGACGCCAACGGCCGGGCGCTGGGTCCGCAGGACGCGGTCTGGACGCTGGATGGGCTCGGAGCGTCCCGCCTGCGCGTGAACGGCGAGTTCACGTCGCCGCCGGACGCGACCAACCAGACGGGCCGCGTGGTCGCCACGGTCGGCGACGTCTCGGCCGCGGCCCGCATCCGGGTCTTCTCGCCGCTTCCCTGGACCGAGACGTTCGAGAACGGTCGGCCGGCGCACTGGATCGGAGGCGGCGGCAGCCTCCAGGTGGTCGACGAAGGCGGCGAGCAACTCTTCCGCAAGGGGGCGTCCCGCACCGGGATCCACCGGCACGCGATCTACATCGGGCCCTCCTACATGTCCGGCTACACCGTTCAGGCCGACGTCATGTCCACCCAGCGCGGCCGCCGGCGCCCCGACATCGGCCTCATCAACGCCGGCTACACGATGGACCTGCAGGGCAACCACCAGCGCATCGAGGTCCGCTCGTGGGCGGCCGAGCTGCGCATGGCGCAGCGCTTCCCGTTCGCGTGGGAGCCCGACGCCTGGTACACCCTCAAGCTGCGCGTCGACGCCGACGAGGATCGGGCCGTCGTCCGCGGCAAGGTCTGGCCGCGCGGCGACCCGGAGCCCGACGAGTGGACGGTGACGGTCGAGGACCCCGAACCGGTGCGGAACGGCAGCCCGGGCCTCATCGGCTACTCGCCGATCGACATCTACTACGACAACGTCCGCGTGATGGAGAACCGATGACTCGACACGGATTGACCCTCGCGGCCGCCGCGCTGGCGGCGACCACGGCCACGACGGCATCCGCCCAGGATGTCGCGATGTTCGGCAACTCGCCGTCCCGCAACATGGTGTCCGACGAGACCGGCATCGTCGGCGAGTGGGACGCCGACACCGGGATGAACGTCCTCTGGTCCCAGCCGGTCGGCTCGCAGGCCTACGGCGGCCCGGTCGTCGCCAACGGCCGCGTCTACGTCGGCACGAACAACGAGGGCCGCCGCGACCCGTCCATCGAGGGCGACAAGGGCGTCGTCATGGCGTTCGCCGCCGACACCGGAGAGTTCATCTGGCAGATGGTCCATCCCAAGCTCTCGGCGGGGCGCGTGAACGACTGGCCGCTGCAGGGAGTCTGCTCGACGGCGTTCATGGAGGGCGACCGCATCTGGTACGTCTCGAACGAGGCCCAGGTCGTCTGCCTCGATGCCAGGGGCTTTGCCGACGGCAATGCCGGGCCGTTCCTGGACGAGGAGGACACCGGGCCCATCGCCGGCGACATCGTCTGGTCCTACGACATGATCGGCGAGCTCGACGTCTTCCCCCACAACCTCGCCACCGGATCGCCGCTCATCATCGGCGACGTGCTCTACACGGTGACCAGCAACGGGGTCGACGAGGGGCACGTGAACATCCCGTCGCCCTTCTCTCCCGACTTCATCGCCCTCGACAAGAACACCGGCGAGCTGCTGTGGGAGAGCAACCCGGTGGGCGAGAACGTGCTGCACGGGGCCTGGACGAACCCCGCCTACGGCGTGATCGACGGGCGCCCGCAGGTCATCTTCGCGGGCGGGAACGGCGTCGTCTACAGCCTCGATCCCGCCACGGGCGAGCTCCTCTGGGAGTTCGACTGCAATCCCGAGGACTCCGAGTGGATCCTCGGCGGCCGCGGCACCCGGAACAACATCCTGTCCACCCCGGTCATCTACGACGACAAGGTCTACATCGGCGTCGGCCAGGATCCGGAGCACGGCGAGGCGCCCGGCCACTTCTGGGTGATCGACGCCACCGGCAGCGGCGACGTCACCGACACGCATGCCGTATGGCACCGGGGCGGGGAGGACTTCTACCGCACCATGTCGACCGCCGCCATCGCGGACGGCGTGCTCTACATCCCCAGCCTCTCCGGCTTCCTGCATGCGCTCGATCCGCAGACCGGCGAGGAGTTCTGGACCTACGACACCTTCGCCGCGGTCTGGGGCTCGCCGTTCGTCGCCGACGGCAAGGTGTTCCTCGGCGACGAGGACGGCGACGTGGTCGTGCTGCGCGCCGGAAAGGAGATGGAGGTCATCGGGGAGTACAACCTCGGGGCCGCCGTCTACTGCACGCCGGTCGCCAAGGACGGCGTGCTCTACATCCTGACCCGCAATCGCATCTGGGCCTTCCAGGAGGGCGCCCAGTCGGATCCGTTCTAGGAGCCTGCGCCTAGCTCTTGCTACCTTCGCGGCAGGCGGCGCGCTCGTCGAGCCGCCTGCCGCCCGGGAAGCCCATGGTCCTCACGCCCTCGACGATGCTCGCCCTGGGGACCCGCGCCCCCGACTTCACGCTTCCCGACGCCCTCGGGAACCGCGTGGCGCTGGCGGAGTTCGCCGGCGCCCCGGCCACCGTCATCGTCTTCCTGTGCAACCACTGCCCCTACGTGAAGCACCTGAAGACGGCGCTCGCGGAGTTCGCGCAGGAGTACCAGGCGCGAGAGGTGGCGGTGATCGGCATCAACTCCAACGACGCCGCCGCCCACCCCGAGGACGGGCCGGAGGCTATGGCCCGCGACGTCGCCGAGTTCGGCTACGGCTTCCCCTACCTGATCGACGCCACGCAGGAGGTGGCGAAGGCGTACCGGGCCGCGTGCACCCCCGACTTCTTCGTCTTCGACGCCGCGCTCCGGCTGGCCTACCGGGGGCAGTTCGACGACAGCCGGCCCGAGAACGACACCGCGGTCACCGGGCGCGACCTGCGGGCCGCCGTCGATACCGTCGCCGCCGGCCAGCGCCCCACCGGCGATCAGCGCCCGAGCATCGGCTGCAACATCAAGTGGAAGCCGGGCAACGAGCCCGACTACTTCGCGTAGCGGTTGGAGCGGCCGCGATGCAGGCGGGAGGTGTCACTCTCCGGGCTGCTCGTTGCCGGGGAGCACGACGCGCTCGATCGTCAGCAGTCTCTGGTCCACCTTCCCCAGAGTGATCTCCACGTTCCGGAGGCGTTCGTCCAGGCCGTCGAACCGGTTCTCCAGCCGCTCCATTCGACCGCTCAGACTGGTGTTCACGCCCTGGATCTGCGCGGACAGAAGCCCGCCGAGCAGCCCGGCGAGGACCACACCGGTTCCGGTCAACCACTTCGTGTCGCCGGTCATCGCGCCGCTCCCATCGTAGCACCGTCAGCCGGCACGGGTTCCAGCGCTAGTCCCGGACCCGGGGCACGAGCTCCAGCACGATCCGCTCGCCCGAACGCAGGACGATCACCTCCACCGGCTCGCCGACCTTCAGCAGGTCGAGCGCGTACATGTAGTCGTAGATGTTGGTGACCGTCCGGCCCGCGAGCCCGACGATGACGTCGCCGCCCGCGAGCCCGGCCTCGTCGGCGGGGCCGCCCCCGACCACGCCCGAGATCGCCAGCCCCTCGACGTCCTGCGAGTAGTCCGGGATCGTCCCCGTGAAGATCCGCATCGTCGCCCCGCCGCCGCGTTGCTGGACCTCCTCCACCCGGAGGAAGTCGGGCGCCTCCGGACGGGCCAGCAGGTCGGCGGTCACCGCCGTGGCGAGCTCGACGATGCGGTCGAGGCCCTCGTAGTTGAGCGTGTGGGCGTCGTCCGTCGGCCGGTGGTAGTCCTCGTGGCTCCCGGTGAAGAAGTTGAGGCTCGGCACCTCCGCCGCGTTGAGGCTCCGGACGTCGGTCGGGAGGTAGGGATCGGGGACGAGCGACAGGTCGAATCCCGTCCGTTCGTTGAGCTCCGTGACCAGGTCGGTCCAGATCGAGCTGCTGCCGGTCGCTTGCAGCGACAGTGAATTGTTCCGCAGGCGGCCGACCATGTCGAAGTTCAGGTAGGCGGCGATGTCGTCCATCGGCACCGGCGCCTGCGCGACGAAATCCGCCGACCCGAGCAGCCCGAGCTCCTCGCCCGACCACAGGGCCAGGATGACGCCGCGGTTGCGCTCCGCCGACGCCAGCCGGGCGCCGGCCGCAAGCACCACGGCCACGCCCGAGGCGTTGTCGTCCGCGCCGTTGTGGATCTCACCCGCCTCGTCGCCGCGCGCCAGCGAGTCGCCGCCACGGCCGTAGCCGAGGTGATCGTAGTGCGCGCCGAGCAGGACGTACGGCCCTTCCGCCGCGACGCCGCCGGTCGGCGGCAGATAGCCGATGACGTTGTGCCCTGTCGCCTCCCGCTTCTCGACCCGCACGTCGAGGGTCGCCTCGAGCGGCAGGTCGAACCCGGCCACGTGCGGGTTGGCGCTGTCGAAGGAGGCCTGCACTTCTTCGAGGGGCCGGCCGGCGCTCTCGATGATCGCCGCCCCCAGGGCTCCGTTCACGGTCGCGGCGACGATCCCCGAATCGCTCACCGCCGTGTCGAATCGAAGGGGGACCAGCGCCCCCGCGTTCGGGGAGCGCGGCCCGGTGATCACGATGAGCCCCCTCGCACCCCGTTCGCGCGCGGCAGTCGCCTTGTAGCGGAGCCCGGCGTAGCGCGCCAGCGTCGCGCGGAGCTCTCCCTCGGTATCCTCGGGGAAGTAGCGGAGCACCACCACAATCTTGTCGGTGACATCGAGCGTCGCGTAGCTGTCGTAACCGAAGTCATCCGTCTCCGGTACGGTGAGTCCGTAGCCCGCGAAGACGAGGGGCCCCTCCACGGTGCCCGACTCCGAGAACGACAGCGCCCGCACGGCGGGGCCCTCCTCGGCGCGCGGTGGCGGGGGCACGGCCGCGGCCGCCCCGGGGGACCCGGGCGGCGCGGGAGGATCCGGCGGTGCCGGGAAACCCGGCGCCGGCGGCACTCCGGGCTCCTCGCGTGAGGAAACGGTGACCACGACGCTGCCCCGAGCGGTGACCCTCGACTCCGCGGAGTCGGACGTGACCTGCTCCGCGAGCAGCTCCCACCCGCCCCCCGGCCCGATGGAGATCTCCTCGCCCTCGATCCGCAGCGTGGTGCCGGAATCGACGATTCCCGCCGTGTAGCGGAAGGGCTGCCGAAAGTCGGCCAGCGCCGGGAGGGGAATCGCGCCGATCGTCTCGAACTGCTCGATGATGTAGTCGGCCGCCATCCGGATTCCCGGCGAGCCGGTCATGCGGCCCTCGAGCGCGTCGGCCGACAGGTGCTCCACCATGACCCGCGTGTCGAGCCGCGGCGGTTGCGCCGCCGCATCCTGCCCGGCGGTGGGAGGCGGGCCGGTCAGCAGCAGTCCGGCGGCACAGGCAAGCGGCAGGCGTCCCATTCTCAGTGACATCGTTCCGTCCTCGTCTCGTCGGCGGTGTCGCAGTTGCCGGCAACGCAGCATTGCCGGCAGGGACCGGGCAAGCCCCCCACAGTAGCAGACGGGCGACCGGTCGGGCGAATCGCCCTGGCGCGCCTCCGGGCCGGGGGAGGCGGGTGTCAGGGTGCGGCGCCGGCCACCGCGGCGCCGCCGAGGTGCGGCGACGCCTCTCCCGGCGGCAGGAGCTCCACCGTGTCGCCCGACAGCGCGTTGATGCGTGCGCCGGGCGTCACGATGCCGGCGAGGTTGAGCGGGTCGGCGGCCGCGACCCGCACCGCCGGACCGGAGCGACCCTCGCGGCGCACGACGCGCAACAGCTCGACCGCGTCCGGTCGGGCGAACTGCTCGCCCACGAAGCCGGCCACGAAGCGTCCTCCGCGCACGTCGCCGCGGGCTTCCAGGCGTCGCAACGCCTCCAGCACGTCCCGCCAGGGCGGCATCAGAGATTCGCGGCGGACCAGGTCGCGGAAGACCACGCCCCAGCGGAGCAGCAACTGCCGCGCGAAGGCGTCCGCTCGGGCCCGCCGGCGGGCCGCCTCGGCGCCGCCGGCCGCTTCCGGCGCGGGCCGGGACCCGTCGGCGGACGGCGCGAGCAGGGCCCATCGCCCGGCGGCGTGGCGGGGCCGCGCGGCCCGGAACCGGCCCTCCCCCCGCCGCCGTCGCGGGTCGACGAGCGCGCGCAGGTTGTCGAATCCGTCCG
>JAPOVI010000424.1 GCA_026708265.1 Acidobacteriota bacterium | reverse complement strand
ACGGCCGGAGCGCCCTGCAGGTGGTCGTCGATCGGGTCGCGGTGGGCCCTGACGTCCTCACCCGGCTGACGGATTCCATCGAGACCGGCTACGCCGAGGGCGGAGGAACGGCGTTCGCGGTCGAGGTTCCGGCCCGGGGCGGGAACGGGGGCGGGGAGGGCGGCGGTGAGCCGACGGTCCACGAGTTCAGCGAGCGCTTCGAGTGCCGCTCGTGCCGCATCCAGTACGAAGTGCCGCAGCCGCGCCTGTTCTCGTTCAACAGCCCGTTCGGGGCCTGCCCGACCTGCCACGGCTTCGGCAACGTGATCGAGCTCGACATGGGGCTGGTCGTCCCCGACCCGTCGAAGTCGATCCAGCAGGACGCCATCGAGCCGTGGAGCAAGCCGCACTATCGGTCGTATCTCGCCGGCCTGAAGAAAGCGGCCCGCGCGCGCGGCATCCGGCTCAACGTGCCGTGGTCGGAGCTCACGGACGAGGAGCGCAGCTTCGTCATCGAGGGGGACGGCAGCTACCGCGGCATCCAGGGCTTCTTCCGCTGGCTCGAGGGCAAGAAGTACGTCATGCACATCCGGGTGTTCCTCAGCCGCTACCGGGGCTACCTCACCTGCCCCGACTGCGGAGGGGGCCGGCTCCGCCCGGAGGCCCGGGACGTGCGGGTCGGCGGGCGCACCATCGACGAGGTGTGCGCGCTCACGGTGGCGGAGGCGCGGGCCTTCTTCGACGAACTGCTGCTGTCGGCGAAAGAGGCCGAGGTCGTCGATCGCGTCACGCGCGAGATTCGCAAGCGCCTTTCGTTTCTCGGCGACGTCGGCCTCGACTACCTGACCCTCGACCGCCTCTCGTCGACGCTCTCGGGCGGCGAGTCGCAGCGCATCAATCTGGCGACGGCGCTCGGATCGGCCCTCGTCGGCACTCTCTACGTGCTCGACGAGCCGTCCGTGGGGCTTCATCCCCGCGACAACGAACGGTTGATGCGCATCCTCGCCCGGCTGCGCGACCAGCAGAACACGGTGCTGGTCGTCGAGCACGACGCCGACATGATCCGGGCCGCCGACTACGTGGTCGACCTCGGCCTGGGGGCCGGAACCAGCGGAGGCCGGGTCGTCTTCGCCGGCCCGGAGGCCGAGCTCGCCCGCGAGCCCACGTCGCTGACCGCGAAGTACCTGCGCGGCGACCTCGCGATTCCGGTGCCCGCGACGCGGCGCAAGCGGGCCCCGGGCACCCCCTCGGTGCGCGTCCAGGGCGCTTCCGAGCACAACCTGTGCGACCTGGACGTCGAGATCCCGCTCAACATGCTGACCTGCGTCACCGGCGTGAGCGGGTCCGGGAAGTCGACGCTCGTGCACGACGTGCTCTACGCGGCCATCAAGCGGGCGACCGGCGGCTGGGACCGGCGGGTCGGAGCGCATGACGGCCTGGAGGGCGCCGCGGCCCTGAGCGACGCGGTGCTCGTCGACCAGACGCCCATCGGCCGGACGCCCCGGTCGAATCCGGTGACCTACCTGAAGGCCTTCGATCCGATCCGCGAGCTGTTCGCGCAGACGCGCGAGGCGCGCTCGCGCGGGCTCTCGGCGAGCCATTTCTCCTTCAACGTCCCCGGCGGGCGGTGCGACGGGTGTGACGGGGAAGGGGTGGTCCGCGTCGAGATGCAGTTCCTGGCCGACGTCTTCGTGCCGTGCGACCAGTGCGACGGCACCCGCTTCAAGCCCCAGGTCCTCGAGGTGACCTTCCGCGGCCGCAGCGTGCACGACGTGCTGCAGATGACCGTGCACGAGGCGCTGCACTTCTTCGGAGCGTCCGCCAAGGTCGTGCGAAAGCTCGAGGTGCTCGACGAGATCGGCCTGGGCTACCTCCGCCTGGGCCAGCCCGCCACGACGCTGTCCGGCGGGGAGGCGCAGCGCATCAAGATCGCGGCCCACCTCGGGTCGCGACGTCCCGGCCGCACGCTGTACCTCTTCGACGAGCCGACGACCGGCCTGCACTTCGACGACATCGCGAAGCTCCTGGCCGCGTTCCGCAAGCTGCTGCAGGCGGGGCACAGCCTGCTCGTCATCGAGCACAACCTCGACGTCATCAAGACGGCGGACTGGATCATCGATCTCGGCCCGGAGGGGGGACGCGACGGCGGGCGGATCGTCGTCGCGGGGACTCCCGAGCAGGTCGCGGAGCATCCGGGTTCGCACACGGGCCGGCACCTGCGGCCGGTGCTCGAGGCGGCGCGGGCGCGCGCCGCGGCGGACTAGGCGCTCGTGACGCGGGCCTCCGTGCTGCCGCGTGCGTTCTACGCGCGCCCCACGCTGCAGGCGGCGTTCGATCTCATCGGCAAGGTCGTGGTCCACGTCACCGAGGACGGGACGGCGGCCGGGATGATCGTGGAGGTGGAGGCGTACGCCGGCGAGGACGATCCGGCGTGTCACGCGGCGTCCGGCCTGACCCGGCGCAACGCTCCGCTGTACGGCCCCCCGGGCCGGGCCTACGTCTACCTCAACTACGGGCTGCACCACCTGCTGAACGCGGTCACCGAGCCGGCCGGGTCGCCGGGCGCCGTCCTGATCCGCGCCCTCGAGCCTCGCGAGGGCCTCGCGCTCATGCGCCGCCGGCGCGGTCGCAGGGCGCGGCCGGGGCCGGCGCCGAGCGACGCCGCGCTGTGCCGGGGCCCCGGCAACCTCACGGCCGCCCTCGGGGTCACGCTGGCGCAGAACGGGGCGCCGCTCGGGGGCGGGCCGCTGTACGTCGAGGACCGGGGGGAGCGGACCGCGCCGCCGGTCTGGAGCCCGCGGATCGGCATCCGGGTGGGCGTCGAGCGCCGATGGCGTTGCTACGTGCCCGGTTGCCCCGCCGTCTCGGCGCAGCACTGAGGCTAAGGAGGCGCTCCCGGGGCGGTTTTCCGGGGCAGACCGCGGCGCGGGCGAGAGAATGGCCCCCGGATCGCCGGGGAGGCGCCGGGGCGAGCCCTGCCGGGCGCGCGGGCGGGACGCGTCAAGCAGCGGCGAGGGAAGGCGCCGCGCGGTCTCCGGCGATTGGCGTGTGGTACGATCGCGGGCTGTTCGCAGACTCTCCGGGCGCACCGGGCGGGCGGTAGTCCCCCCGCGTGCTCCCTTGACCGAATTCGCCAGGATCGCCGCCAGGATCGCCGATGCCGTCCATTCAGGCCACCCGTCTCCGTCGCGGAATGCTGATCAAGCGGAACGACAACCTGTTCCGCGTGCTCGAGCTGCAGCACGTCACGCCCGGGAACAAGCGCGGCTTCGTGCAGTCGAAGCTTCGCAACGTGCGCGCCGGCACCCTCACCGATCACAAGTTCAGCTCCGGGGACTTCGTCGAGCAGGCGATGCTCGACGCCCGGCAGATGCAGTTCCTCTACGCCGACGGCGAGGGCTACCACTTCATGGACACGGAGACCTACGAGCAGACGCAGCTCGACGCGGAGACGCTCGGCGACTCGACCAACTACCTCCTGCCCGACGCGACCATCACGGTCGAGTTCTTCGAGGAGGCGCCGGTCGGCATCGGCCTGCCGCTGACGGTCGACCTCACGGTGGAGGAGACCGCGCCCGCCATCAAGGGCGCCACCGCGAGCGCGCAGCTCAAGCCGGCCCGGCTCGAGACGGGGCTCGTCGTGCAGGTGCCGCCGTTCATCGCCAACGGCGACAAGGTGCGCGTCAATACCGAGACCGGCGAATACCAGGCCCGGGCGTAGGAGACTCCCGACGCGACCGCAGGGTCGCGCTCATCAGCGAAAGAGGTCGGCGAGGAGGCCCACCAGCCCCGGCCCGGCCGCCATCGGGTCGCCCAGCCAGCCGGGCGGCGTCAGCCAGACGAACGCCAGGATGGCGAGCACCATCAGATCGTACTGCCAGGTGGCGCGCTCGAACGTCCAGAACAGGGCGTGCCACACGGCCAGGACGGGGAGCGAGACGAGCCGCTTCAGGGTCATGCCGGAACCTGTCCGTCGCCGGAGCGCAGCTCGCGCCACGTGTAGTAGATGCGGTCGAGCACGGTGACCACCGACAGCACCAGGATCACCCAGAGAACGGCCGCCATCCGGTTCGTGAACGCGCCGATCATGAAGAGCACGATGCGCTCCGGCCGCTCCATGAAGCCGACCTTGCACAGCGGGATGATCGACTCGGCGCGCGCCCGGCTGTAGCTGGTCATCACCGAGAAGGCAAGCGTCAGCGCCGTGATGAGCACGTAATCGGTCCGGCCGAGGTCCGCGTAGAGGTAGATGAGGCCAATCAGCAGGAACAGGTCGGAGAACCGGTCCATCACCGAGTCCCAGAAGCCCCCGAAGCGGGAGGCGAGGCGCAGCCGGTCGGCCACCTTGCCGTCGATGAAGTCGAAGACGCTGGCGCCCAGCATCACGAAGCCGGCGAGGCGGAACTCGCCGACGGCCAGCGCCCAGCCGGCGCCGGCGCTCACCAGCACGCCGACGAGCGTCAGCACGTTGGGGTGGATGCGCAGCGCCACGCAGCAGGCGATGATGCCGCGCAGCGGGAGCAGGAATGTCGCGCCTATGGCGCCGGTGACGGTCATCGGTGTTCGTACGCGCGCACGGTCGAGCGGCCCCGGAACCCTATATCTTAGAGCGGATGTCCATTCGTGATCTCAGGGAGGAGATCGGCCGGCTGCCGGAGCAGCCTGGAGTGTACCTGTACTACAACCGCGGCGGGGAGACCATCTACGTGGGCCGGGCGCGGGCGCTCCGGGACCGCGTCCGGAGCTACCTCGGGGCGTACGGCACGAGCCCCAAGACCGACGCCCTGCGCGACGAGATCGCCCG
>JAPOVI010000215.1 GCA_026708265.1 Acidobacteriota bacterium | reverse complement strand
CAGTGACCCGTAGCGCCCGACGGTGCTGGCTTGACGAGTGCGTCCATATCAGAACAACACGAGTACCCCAAGTCGCAGCATTCGGCCGCCGAGAATCGTGATCGGCTTGCCGGCAGAGCCGTACGTCTCGATCTCGGCCAGCACCGGGCTGGAGTTGCCGACATTGAAGAGGTCGACCGCCGGCAGGAGGTCTACGCCGCCAACGCTGAAGCGCCGCTTGATGCTCACGTCGATCTGGTTCCAGCGGTCCAGATATTGCGCGCCGGGAGCGAGCAGGAGGACGTCGTCGATCGGCGCGGTAGGCCTTCCATCGGGAAACAGGCGGTACGGCACGGGGTACACCACGTCCCTCCACCGCGGGTCGGTATTGTCCGTTGGCGGAAAAGGGGCCGCCGGCGAGCTGCCGGCGCCCGGATAGCTGATGAACGAGACGGCGCCCTCGAGCCCACCCGGCAGCTCGCGGGAGGCGGCGAGCTTGAACTCGTGCCGGAAGGCGATCGGGTCCACGACGCCATGGTCCTGGAACAGCTCCCCCGTCTCGTCGCAGAAGCGGAAGCGGTTCGGGTCGTGCGTGTCACAGTCCGTGGCCAGTTGCCGGTCGGCGTACCACCCGGCGACGATTGTGCCGCCCCCCGCAAGCCGGGCCTGCACGCTGACCTCGACCCCGTGATAGCTGCGCTTGTTGAGGTCCGACGACCGCTCGACCACGTCTCCGATCTCCCTGCCGGGTATGAGATCGTAGACTGGAATCCTCTCGCTCGGGTCCAGCGGATTGGCAATGTCGAACCGCCGGTAGTCGTCCGGCGACACTCCAATGTCGCGCAACGCCCACAGCCTCCCCTCGGTGGAGTGATAGTGGGCGACGTTGAGCGATACGCCTGCCGCCAGCTCCTGCTGCACGCCGAACGAGAAGTCCCAACTGTCCTCGCGTTGCAGGTTGGGATCGGGCCGGCGTGCGGCGCGAATCCCGAACTGCGGGTCGCTGCTGGGTACGATCTCGTTGTCCTGCGCGATGTCGTCCCCATTCGTCGGGAGGTCACGGCCGTCGAGGTCGCGGTCGAACCAGCTGCGGTATTCGCCGCTTCGCCGGACAGGGCTGTAGGGCCGCAGCGCAAAGACGCCCAGCGCTCCCACATAGCGTCCGGCGCTGAACTTGAGCGCCGTGCGCGCGTTGCCGAACAGGTCCCAGACAACGCTGAAGCGGGGCAGCACGTCGGTGAAGTCGAGTACTTCGGCCCCCTGGGCCCGGCGCGCTGGCACGAAGCGGCCGCGTGGCGAGGAGCTCTCTCCGATGCCCCCCTTGAAATGCTCCACGCGGACCCCGGCGTTGAACGTGAAGCGGTCGAGCGTCAACTGATCTTGCACGTAGATCCCAAGGTCGCGGTTGACCTCGGTTCTGATCTCGGAGGGGTTGGGCGAAACCAACACCCGGAAAGGGTTGCCATCGAGGTACCATTGTACGAGCGAACCGTTGTGCGCCTCCTGTGACGATTGCTCGCGTCCCCAGCGACCCGTAAGGCCCGCCTTGAAGCTGTGCGAACCGGTCACGTACGCCACGGTGGCCAGGTAGACGTAGGCCGGCAGTCTCGAGTCCCGGCAGCAGTAGCCGCGGTCTGACGCCTTCGTCACGTAGTTCCCGGGAAGATGGACTTGGCCGGCGTTCGCGTACCACGGCGTGGTCTGCGTCTCGGGCGGCCCCGCCCACGTCTCGGGCGATTCGAAATGCGTGCCCACCTGTGGAATGAAGAATCTGTTCCGGTACTGCCAGTGCTGAAAGCCGGCCTCGATCAGAAGCCGGTTGGTTGCGGTGTGGGTCCACTTCGTGGGCCACACGTACTGAGTGCCTCGCGAGTACCTCTCCGGCACCGTCGACCAGTCGGTCGTCGCCGTGCCCCGCATGTGGGATTGGTAACGCCAGAATTGGTCCCGGTAGCTGATGACCTTGTGGCTCTCGCCGGCCTGCCAGGTGAGGCGGAAGGAGACATTGTCGGTGGCGGTGTCGTTGAAGCCCGGGCGGCTCGGATCGGGCAGGAGCCGGCCCGTCTCCGGATCCGGAGAGAAGAAGCTGGCGCCGGCCGGACGGAGCCTGGCGTGGTTGATTCGCCCCGAAGCGTAGAACCAGAGCCGGTCGCGGACGATGGGTCCGCCAAGGGCCGGGTTGATGTCGAACATGTGCTCCGTGGACGTGGGCGTCGTGGCGCCGCGGGCGCGGAGCTCGTCGGTGATGTTGTCTGCCTGCCAGTCGGCGACCATGCCGCTGAAGTAGAGGTCGCCGCTGAAGTCGTTCGAGCCTTCCTTGGGGATCATGTTGATGCGGATGCCGCCGCCTGCGGTCTCCGCCGTGGTCGGGTTGGTCTCGATGGAGACCTCCTGCGTCATCCCGATGTTGTCGTAGGGAAGGAGGCCGCCACCGTGTATCATCCGCGTGTCGACCCCGTCGACCTGGGACGTGTTCTGCGCGTGGCTCTTGCCGCGTGCAGTCATGTACTGCTGCACTATCGTGCTCCCCGCGCCGCCCAGCATCGAGCCGGTCATCTTCATGCCCGGCAGGATCTTCCCGACGGTGTGCGTGGTGCGGTTGGTCGGCAGGGCCTGGATGGTCTCGCGGCCGATCACCGAGCGCTGAGTGGCCTGCTGCACGTCAACGACCGGTGTGGCGCCGGAGACGGTGACGGTCTCTTCAAGGGAGCCGACCGCGAGCCGTGCGTTGATCGGCACGCTCACGCCGGCAAGCACCTCGACGCCTTCCCGGACGACGGTGCTGAAGCCCGGGAGCGTGAACGTGATCGTGTAGAGGCCGGGGCGCAGCGCCTCCACGGCGTAGCGCCCCCGCGCATCGCTGAATGCGACGCGACGCTGCTCGATGAGGGCCTCGCTGGCCGCCACCACGGTAACTCCTGGCAGCACGCCGCCCGTCTCGTCGGAGACGCTGCCGGCGATGGAACTCTGCGCGGACACGACGGAGGTCGCCGCAAGAGACACGAAGGCAAGGACTGGAATCAGTACTCGACCAATCACGGTAAGGACCTCCCATACGGTCGGGAGCCATGCCGGACACCATGACCGACGCGCGAGCAGCGCCAGCCAGCGATGATGCGACTACGCGCGGCTTCTTGAGATCGGAACAACGAGACCGTCGCCGACGGGGTGCAGGCCCCGGACTATCGGACCTGCGTCCCGTTATCGAATTCGATCTGACGTTCTATCGAAGCTGCCGCCGCTCACCGAGCGTAATTGACGCCGTGCATCTCGATGCCCACGGCGACTCCGATCGGTGCCGCAACCGGCCCGGCCATGCGATCGGAACCGACGCCGATGAACGTACCGCATCGACAGGCTCCTGCGCGCCCCTCAAACAGGAGGGACCGAGGCCGGAAGGGCCGGCTGGCGAACCCCTCCCATTCGAGGGGGCCAGCCCATCCGCAAATGGCGCTAGAGTCCGAGGAATGGGTCAACAGGACCTGTACGATCGCATGCTCCGGTCGCTGCACGAGGTGGCGCTCGACGCGACCGACTGGCCTGAGGCCGCTTCTCTCATTGATGCCGCATGCGGCGTGAAGGGGGACGGTCTCGTCGTCGCCGGGGGGCGTTCACAACAGGACGCGGAGCTCTACTTCGCGCAGTTCTGCTTCCGCGGACAACGCCGCAAGGATCTCGAGAGGCTCTACTTGCGCGACTACTGGTTTCGGGACGAGCGTGTGCCGCGCCTCAGGCTACTGCCCGACAGCCAACTGGTCCACGTCAGAGAGCTCTACACCGAGGAGGAGCGAAAGACGTCGGCGACGTACAACGAGGTGCTGCGACGCACGAGTACCCGGGACAGCCTGAACGTGCGTCTCGACGGGCCGGCGGGAACGCGGGTGGTCTGGGCGCTTGGCGATCCCGTCGACGCGGGCGGTTGGGGCGCCGATCGGGTCCGGATGATCGAGCGAGTTCTGCCCCACGTGCGCCAGTTCGTGCTCCTCCGTCATGCGCTCGCCGAGGCCGGCGCGCTCGGAGAGTCGCTCGCGGGGCTGCTGGACGTCGCGGGAACCACTGTCATCCAGGTTGACCGGCAGGGGCGGATCGTCGCGGCCAACGACCGTGCCGTCGAACTGCTGAGGCAGGGCGATGGGTTGACCGACCAGGGAGGTGTCCTGCATGCCGTGAAGTTGGCCACCGGTCGCAGTCTCCGCGAGATCGCCGCCCTCATGGGCCGGAAGGAAGGCACGATCCGTTGGCACGTGAAGCAGATCTTCGCCAAGCATCGGATCGCCCGGCAGTCCGACGTGGTCCGACTGGTGTTGTCCGTGTCGGGCGTCACCATGTCGCCGCGCTGAAGACCATCAAGGCCCGCAACCATGGCCGACATCCGACTCGCGTTGCGCGTCCTGCTCAAGACCCCGGTCGTCACGAGCGTCGCTGTGGCGTCGCTGGCCCTCGGCATCGGGGCCAACGCGGCGATCTTCTCGCTCTTCAGCCAGGTCCTGCTGCGCCCGCTGCCGGTCGTCGAGCCTCGAGGGCTGGTCAACCTCCGAGCGCCGGGTCCCAAGGGCGGCTCGAGCAGTTGCGACGGGGCGGGCTCGTGCGACGAGGTCTTCAGCTACCCGATGTTCCGCGACCTCGAGCGGGAGCAGACAGTCTTCACCGATATCGCCGCGCACCGAGGGTTCCGCGCCGTTGCGGCGTACCGGGGGCAGACGGTCAGCGTCCAGGGGACGCAGGTCTCCGGGTCGTACTTCCCGACCCTCGGCCTCGCCCCCGCGGTCGGGCGCCTGCTCGGTCCGGAGGTCGACGAGTCGATCGGCGGGCATCCGGTCGTCGTCCTGGGCCACGAGTTCTGGCAGTCCGGCCTGGGCGGGACGCGCGACGTGGTGGGCGATGCCCTCGTCGTCAACGGGCAACCGCTGACCATCGCCGGCGTGGCTCCGCCAGGGTTTCGGGGCACCACGTTCAACCAGCCGTCCGACCTCTTCGTGCCGCTAACGATGCACGGCCGGCTGTCGACGGGCGGCGGCGAGGGGCGCTTCGAGGACCGCCGGAGCTACTGGCTCTACCTCTTCGCGCGACTCGAGCCGGGGGTCTCGCGAGACCAGGCCCACGCGGCGGTGCAGCCACTGTACCGCGGCATCCTCACCGAGGTCGAGGCGCCGCTGCTGGCCGGGGCGGGCGACGAAGCCCGGGAGCGGTTCGTCGCGAGAACGCTGCAGGTCGAGGACGGACGCCGGGGACAGAGCGTCATCGACGACGTGGCCGGCCCCCCGCTGTTCCTTCTGTTCGTCGTCACCGCGGTCGTACTCCTGATTGCGTGCGCCAACGTCGCGAACCTGCTGCTCGCCCGCTCGGCCGCGCGCGGATCCGAGATGGCGGTGCGACTCGCGGTCGGCGCGCCGCGGCGGCGCCTGCTGGCGCAGCTGCTCACCGAGTCGTGCCTGCTCGCGATGCTCGGCGGCGCGGCCGGGCTGGTCGCGGCGCAATGGACCCTCCGTCTCATCGGCGTGCTCCTGCCGCCCGAAGTCGCCGAGTACATCCCCTTGACGCTGGATCCGCGTGCCGTGCCGTTCACGGGCGCCCTCGCGCTGGGGACGGGCGTGCTGTTCGGGCTCTTCCCGGCGTTCCACGGGACGCGAGTCGCGTTGATCTCGGTGCTCAAGGACGATGCCCAACCGGGCGGCGCCCGCTCGGCCGCCGGCTTTCGGAACGGGCTGGTCGTGGCCCAGTTCGCCCTCGCGGCGATGCTGCTGCTGGTCGGCGGGCTCTTCATCCAGAGCCTGTGGAACCAGGGCCGCGTCGACCTCGGCATCCAGACCGCAGACGTCGTGACGTTCCGCCTGTCGGCGGCCCTGGACGGCGGTGGGGATGCGCAGGCGCGCGCACTCTACGAGCGGGTCGAGGACGCGCTGGCGGCCCAGCCGGCGGTGAGCGCGGTGACCGCGGCTTCGACGCCGGTGCTCTCGGGATCCGCTCAGGGAACGTCTGTCATGGTCGAGGGATTCGAGGCCGGACCGGGCACCAATCGCAGTACGAGGCTCAATCAGATCGGCGCCGACTACTTCCGGACCCTTGGAATCCCGCTGCTGGCGGGCCGGACGTTCACCGAGTCGGACGTGCGCGGGGCTCCGCCGGTCGCGGTCGTCAACGAGGCGTTCGCACGCCGGTTCGGGCTCGGGCGCGAGGCCGTGGGGAGGCGCGTGGGCCGCGGCGGGCTCGACGCCGCGCTGGACACGGAGATCGTCGGGCTCGTCGCGGACACGCGCCAGGACGACCCCGGAAGCCCCGCCCCGCCGCTGCTGTTCGTTCCGTATCGACAGGAGGAGACGGTCGGATCCCTCGCGTTCTACGTGCGGAGCGCCCTTCCGGCAGCGGGCCTGCTGCGTTCCATTCCCGCGGTGGTGGCCGAGACCGCTCCGACCTTGCCGGTCACCGGCCTCGCGACCCTTGCGCAGCAGGTGGAGGACACCGGCTTCCAGGACCGTGCGATGGCGGTGCTGTCCGCGGCCTTCGCGGGGATCGCGACCGTGCTGGCTGCGATAGGGCTCTACGGCGTGCTGGCGTACGCGGTGGCCCAGCGCACGCAGGAGATCGGCTTGCGCATGGCGCTCGGCGCGGACGCGGCGCGGACGCGGGCCATGGTGCTCGGCCAGGTCGCGCGCCTGACCCTGGCGGGCGGAGCGCTCGGCCTCGTTGCGGCGCTCGGCGTCGCGCGCATCGCGCAATCGATGCTCTACGAAGTCGACGGTCTGCCGCCCGCCGTCGCCGCCGCGGCGGGCCTGATCCTGACCGGCGTCGCCCTGGCCGCCGGACTCGTCCCCGCCCATCGGGCGGCACGGGTCGATCCGATGAACGCGCTGCGGCACCGGTAGTCTCCCGGCGACCTGTAGTCCCCGAAGCCCGCATTCCCGTTGTGACGATCCCCCCAATTCGGGTAGGGACGGAGAGTGCGAGGTCGTGCTACGTTCGAGTGCGAGTAGGTCTGCCCGCCGGAATATGGGGCGCTCGCGAACGCGCCAAGGAGGGACCATGAAGACTGCTGGGCAAATGCGCATCCACCTTCTGGAGAAGGCGGCCGAGGACGAAGCCTTCAGGGCCAGACTGCTCGAAGATCCGCACAGGGCGATCAAGGAGGAGCTGGACGTTCCCATTCCGGAGGGGTTCAAGATCAAGGTGCTGGAAGACAGCGAAAACACCACCAACATCGTGCTCCCGCCCAGGGCGAAGCTGAAGGCGGCCGAGCTGCAATCGGTCAGCGCCGCCAGTTGGGCCAACGACCGCGGCGAGGACGACAACGACCGCTGGAACAACGCCCCGCAGTGGTGGGACGCCAACGACTACGACGAGTAGCGTTCGCGACGCGCAACGCCTCGCGCGCGGCCGTATCACTGTGGGGGGCGTCCGGCGGTCACCCGAATGTTCGCGAAGAACCTCTACCGGGACGACGCGGTCGTCGCGCACGCCCAACCCGACTCGCTGAACGGGCTCGTCCGCGTGGATCCACCGCATCAGTTCGTCGTGACGAGGCTGTGTGCCGGCCTCGCCCTGATCGTGCTCGCCTGGCTCGTGGCGGGGACGACGGACCACAGCCTCTGGCTCCATGGCGTTCCGGCGGTGCAGTGGGACACCACTGCCCCGCCTGTCGTCGACGCGGAAGGCGGGGCTCGCGCGGAGCTGCTCGCCTTCGTCTCCGCGCGGGACGCCGAGAAGCTGGCTCCCGGGATGCCGGTGGACGTCCTCCCCGTGGGGCCGGCCGCTGTTTCCGACGCGCCGGGTACCGTGCTCTCCGTCTCCAGGAACTCCGGCGAGATCCCGCCGCGGTTGGCGGAGAGGACGGGGCTCCGGACGGGTCGGTCGTATCTCGTCCGGATCGCCGCGTCCACGCCGGCGCGCGCCGCGGGGGACGGGCGTGCCACGGACGTCCTGCGGCGGCTGCGCATTCGGTTGGGGCGCCAGAGCCCGGTGCAGTTCCTGGTGCGCCAACTCCCGTAGCCGCCGGACGCGAGGACTGGCAAAGGCAGCCGGTTGAAGTCGGGCCGAATCGGGGGGACCCCGGCGCCCCGGAGGTGACCGTCGTGGACTGGACAAGGTACCTCGGGTTCCGGGGCCGGACGCCCAGCTTCCCGCAGATCCACTCCACCGAGTGCGGGGCCGCCTGCCTCGGCGTCGTGCTCGCGCACCACGGTTGCTGGGTGGGCATGGACGAGTTGCGGTCCCGGTGCGGAGTCAACCGCGACGGTTGCACCGCCCGGGACCTCCAACTGGCGGCGGAGCACTATGGACTGCGGGCGACGGGCTGGCGCCGGGAGCCGCATCAGCTTCGGAGGTTGCGGCTGCCGGCCATCCTGTTCTGGGAGTTCGACCACTTCATCGTGCTGGAGGGTATTCGCGGCGGCAAGTACCTGCTCAACGACCCGGCGGACGGCTACCGCGCCGTCTCCCACGACTACTTCAACGACCGCTTCACCGGCATCGTCCTGGAGCTCGAACCGGGTCCGGGCTTCGCCAGGCGCGGCGAGCGGCCGAGCCTGCGCCGGCAGCTCGGTCCGTGGTTCAGGCAGCATCGGCTGCGGCTGCTGTTCTGCGCGCTGTGCGGCCTCGTGCTGGTCGCCCCCGGCATCGGCCTGCCGCTCCTGCTGGGCGCGTTCGTCGACGAGGTCCTCATTGGCGGCGAGGCGGCGGGGACGCCCATCGTCCTCGGCGTGGGCGCGCTGGCCGTGCTCACCTTCTGCGTGACCTGGCTGCAGCAGCGGAGCCTGCGCGACCTCAACGTCGCGGTGTCCGTGGAACAGGCCGAGCGCTTCGTCACGAAGATCTTCCGCCTGCCCATCGAGTACTTCCAGAGCCGCTTCGCCGGGGACCTCGCCCAGCGGACGCTGTTGATCGACGGAATCGCCGGAGCCGGGGCGATGCATCTCTCCCGGATGCTGATCGACCTCTGCACGTGTCTCGCCTTCTTCGCCGCCATGATGGCCCTCGACCCCCTGATCGCGGCGCCGGTGGCGGTCACCGCGGCCATGGGCCTGCTGGCGCTCAGAACGGCCTCGCGGTTCCGTCTCGACGAGAACCATCGGATGCGCCGCGAGCAGGGTCAGCTGGCCGGAATCAGCAACTTCGCGGCGCGCAACCTCTACGCGATACGCGCGGCGGGCAACGAGGACGACTTCTTCGCCAGTTGGAGCGGGTTCCAGGCCCGTGAGCTCGCGGCCCGGCAACGGTTCCGGGAGCTGGGGCTCGTCGGCGCCAGCCTGACCACGGTCACGACCATCCTCGGCAGCGCCGTCGTGCTTGGCATAGGGGGCCTGCGGGCGATGTCGGGGAACCTGTCGGTGGGCGATCTCATGGCCTGCTACTTCATGGCCAACGGCTTCCTCGCGCCGGTGGGGGGACTGCTGCTGTCGATGGACACGATTCACGTGCTCGACGCGGATCTGCGGCGCGTCAACGACGTCGTCGACGCGCAGGACGACGCGTCGGTCGTCGCGAAGGACAGCACGCGAGCGAGCGGGATCGCGACGATCGACGGCAGGCTGCGCCTCGCCGGCTACCTGGAGCTGCGCGGTGTTTCCTTCGGCTACAAGCCGCGCGGACGGCCGCTGCTGCAGGACTTCAACCTGTCGGTGCGACCAGGCCAACGGGTGGCGCTGGTCGGCCCCAGCGGGTCGGGCAAGTCGACGGTGGCGCTGTTGATCGCCGGAGTCTGTCGGCCGTGGGAAGGGGAGGTGCTGTTCGACGGGCGCCCGCGAGAAGCGGTCCCCCACAGGATCTTCAGCGAGTCGGTCGCGGTGGTGAACCAGCAGATCTCACTCTTCGCGGGCAGCGTGAGGGACAACCTCACGATGTGGAATCCTGCCGTGCCGGACGAACTGGTCATCGGCGCCGCGCGAGACGCGGGCATCCATGGCGACATCGCGCGCCGCCCCCGGAACTACGCGGCTCACGTCGAGGAAGGGGGGACGAACTTCAGCGGCGGCCAGCGGCAGAGGCTCGAGATCGCGCGCGCCCTGGTCAGCCGGCCTTCGCTGGTCGTCCTGGACGAGGCCACGAGCTCCCTCGATGCGATGCTGGAGGCGGAGATCGACGATGCGTTGCGGCGTCGGGGTTGCGCGTGCGTGATCATCGCCCATCGCCTCAGCACGGTTCGCGATTGCGACCAGATCATCGTGCTCGCCAAGGGTCGCACGATCCAGCAGGGCAGCCACGACGAGCTGATGCGGGACCGGGGCGGTCTCTACCGGCACCTGGTCGCCAACCGGTGAGTCGAGCCGATGCCCGAACCGAACGCGGTCCGCCAGGGCGCCGAACGGCTCGAGCGGCTGGCCGCCGACACCTTCTCCACGGTCGCGGGCGAGCTCGTGCTCGACGACGCGGAGTCTGTCTGGCGGGTGGAGTCGGGCGAGGTCGATGTCTTCGTCGTCGAGCTCGAAGGCAGCCGGGTCGTCTCGAGCTACAAGCACGTCACCCGCGCCGCGGCGGGGCGCCTGCTCTTCTGCACGGACGGAACCGGCGCCAGCCGTCTGCAGTTGCGCGTGAAGGGGCGGCCGGGGTTCCGCGTTCAGAGGCTTCCGCTTGCGGGGGTTCTGGAGAGCCTGCCGCCCGGCGACTTCGCGCGGGAGGCGGACCTGTGGATCGAGGCCCTGTCGGAGTCGGTGGCGCGCGACGTACCCCTGTTGCCGAGAGTCGACGTCTCCGTCCAGGCGGGCGAGGAAACCGCGCTGGCGCCGCAGGCGGTGGTCTCGGCCCGTCGCGGGGTCGTCTGGGTGCCGACCCGTCAGGTAGGGGCCTTCCTGGGCACCGGTCATACCGGCCCGGACATACCCGAGGCCGTGCCGCTCTCGCCGTACACCTGGATGAGCTTCGGCGAGGCCGTGGAGGTCTCCACCGTCTCGTCCGTGGACCTTGCCCGGCAGGGACTGCTGATGGACGCCTTGAAGCGCTTCCACCGCACGGCGCTGGCGGCGGAACGGCTGACCCGGCAACTGGCGTCGGTCGACGTCGCCAACCTGCAGGTCGACAGCGCGAAGCTGCGCGAGAGCGCGGCGGAAGAGGCGCGCCGCGCGCTCCGGCGCGTCGCGCGCCCCGGCCGCGGCATGGCCGCCGCCCCCGCCGGCGGTCCGCCGCTGGTCGAGGCCCTCAGGCTGATCGGCGGGCGCGAGAGGATCCGTTTCGTGGAGCCCGAGGGGAACGAGCCGACCCTCGAGGGCATTCTCATCGCTTCCCGCGTGCGGGCGCGGGAGGTCGATCTCTCGTCCGAGAGCCGCTGGTGGACCGGGGACAGCTTCTCGATGCTGGCGTTTCGGCGCGAGGACGGCGGTCCCGTGGCCCTGCTTCCAAGCGCCATCGGTCCCTATCGAGTCATCGATCCGGCGGCGGGCGGCTCGAAGCGCCTCGACGGCGCGGGCGCGGCGCGGCTCGAGGACCGGGCCTGGGTCTTCTATCGGCCGTTCCCGCCGCGTCCGGTCACGACGCGGGACGTGGTCGCCATGGCGGGGCATCGCCTGCCGATGGAGGCGGCGCGCTTCGCGGCGGCCGGCCTCCTGGTCGGCCTGTGCGGCTTCTTCCCCGCCGTCGCCACCGGGCTGTTCGCGGACTGGGTGATGCCCGCCGGGAGCCGGGAGCTCCTGTGGTCGCTGACCGTCGCGATGCTGGTCGTGGCGCTGTTCGGCGTGCTCATGACCGTGCAGCAGAGCTCGACGCTGCTGCGGGTCGAGGCGCGCGCCGCCACCCTCCTCAGTGCCGCGGTCTGGGACCGTCTCGTCGCATTGCGGCCGAGCGCCCTCAAGGGCCTCTCGGCGGGGGAGCTGACCTCGCGCGCCCTGGTGTTCCACAGCCTGCGGGAGCGTGCGTCGAACGTCGTCACCAGCTCGCTCGTCTCCGTCCTGTTCCTCTCCCCCACCCTGCTGCTCCTGTTCTGGTACGACCCCGTGCTCGCCGGCGTCAGCCTGACCGTCGGCGCTGCCGCGGTCGCGGCCATCGTCGCGCTCGCGGTCCTGCAGCTCGCGCCCCATCGACGCCACGTCGAGGCGCGCCAGAGGCTCGCCGGCACCCTGTTCCAGTTCATCGCCGGCATCGGCAAGCTGCGGTCGTCGGGTGCCGAGGAGAGCGCGTTCGGCTTCTGGGCGCGCGGCTATGTCCGTCAGAAGCAGGCGGAGATTCGCGTGAACCGCCTGAACGAGCTGGCGGTCGCGATCACGGCCAGCATTCCCGCGGCGGCGGCCGCGATCCTGTTCGCCACGACCCTGCTCGTGGAATCGGAAGAGCTGACGGTGGGCGTGTTCTTCGCCGTCTACGCCACGTCCATGATGTTCTTCGGCGCCACCACGCGCCTCGGCGCCGCCGTGCAGGCCCTGTCGTCGGTCATTCCGGAATACCAGCAGGTGAAGCCCCTCCTCGCCCTGGTCCCGGAGACGCGCGAGGACGCCCGAGGCGCCGGCGCCGGCGAGGTCGAGCTGCGGGGCGAGCTGCGGTTCGAACGAGTCGGGTTCGCCTATCCGGGCACCGACGAGGCGGTCCTCGACGACATCTCGCTGCACGTGCGGCCGGGCGAGTTCGCGGCGATCGTGGGCGAGTCCGGCGCGGGGAAGAGCACGCTGTTCAACCTCGCCCTGGGCCTCGAGGAGCCCACCCGCGGCGCCGTCTACTACGACGACCACGACGTGACGCAGCTCAACCGGAGGTCGCTGCGGCGCCAGCTCGGCGTCGTCTCGCAGAACGCGGGCCTGCAGCCGGGATCCGTACTGCAGAACATCGTCGGGGTCGCCCGCGACCTGACCGAAGAGGACGCGTGGGAAGCGGCGAGGCTGGCCTCCGTCGACGAGGACATCCGCCAGATGCACCTGGGCATGCATACGCCGGTGGGAGACACCGGCTTGTTCTCCGGGGGGCAGACGCAGCGCATTCTCATCGCCGCGGCGCTGGTCCGCAAGCCTCGTGTCGTGTTTCTCGACGAGGCGACCAACTGGCTCGACAACCGGTCGCAGGCCCTGGTGATGCGGAGCATCGGGGATCTGGCGGCGACCCGGGTGGTCATCGCCCATCGGCTGTCCACCATCCGGGAGGCGGACACCATCCACGTCCTGGAGAAGGGGAAGCTGGTGCAGTCCGGCTCGTACGAGGATCTCGCCCGGGAGCCCGGGGCGTTCCAGCGCCTCGTTGCCCGCCAGCTCCTGGAGCGGGGCGCGATGGAGGGAGAGCAGGCATGAAGGCATCGGAGATGTTCCGCGGCGCCAGGCCGGCCCCGGGCGGGATCAGGATGCGGGCCCAGTCCCGGTACGAAGAGGCCTACGAGGACGCCCTCGCGCACGTCATCGCCCGGCGAGCGGGCATCCCGCCGATCAAGGTGGGCTACGAGAAGGACCCCGAGGAACCCGCGGCGGCCCTGCCCGCCCCCCTCGACATCGACGAGTTTCGGGCCGAGGGCGGGGACGAGGGCCTGCGCGGCCTGGAGAGGCTCTTCCGCCCGCTCGGGTCACGGGCCTTCCACCAGGCCCAGTACGAACGCTGTCGGCCGATGCTCTTTCACGGACCTCGCGAGCGGTTCCACCACCTGGTGTCCTGGGAAGACCTCAGCGACCTGATCTACAACCGCAACCTGTCCCAGGCGCAGCTGCAGGTGGTCCAGGAAAGCGACTACGTGCCGGAGCACCTCTACTCCTATGCGGGCCGTCGTTTCGGCTCGCGGTCGCATGCGCCGTGGCACGGCGCGGTAGATCCGCAGCGGCTCGAAGCCTTCGTGCGCAACGGCGCCTCCGTCATTCTCAACAGCGTTCACACCCTGCACGAACCGATTCGCGCGCTGATCAACGAGATCGAGAGCGCCCTGGCCAACTACGCCGGGGTGAACCTCTATGCGTCCTGGCGGTCCGCGCCGTGCTTCGCGAACCACTGGGACGACCACGACGTCTACATCCTCCAGGTGCGGGGCCAGAAGATCTGGCGCCTCTGGGGAGAGGTGCGAAGGCAACCGCTGAGCCGGGATGTCGAACCCAACGAGGCCGCGCCGGCCCACCCCGTATGGACGGGCACTCTCGAAGAAGGTGACGTCCTCTACATCCCCCGCGGATGGTGGCACAGCGCCCACGTCGCCGAGGAGAACGACGGGCGCGGCACCATTCATCTCACCCTGAGCCCTCACTACCTCAAGAGCGCGCAGCTCTTCGGCTGGCTGGAGGCGAAGGTCGCCGGGCACGAAGGGCTGCGGCGCAACGTGCCCCTCTACGCGGACGAGAGCAGCTTGCGCGAGTTCATTCTCGATTACAGGAAGGTGATCGACGCGGCCCTCGTCGAGGCCGGCGACGGCGCCCTGGCCCGTGACCTGCAACGCTCCTGGCAGGCGCGGACGCCGGGCCAGTTCCGGCAGGAGATCGAGCCGTGGCGGGGCGAAGCCTGGGAAGACCTGGAGCTGCGGATTTGCGGTTGGGAACAGGCGGAAGTGGTGACCCGTCCCGGGGAGGACGTCATCGTGCTGCGGGCGAACGGTCAGGAATTCGAGCTGGACGCCCGCTGCCGGAGCTTGATCGAGGTGCTGCTCGACCGGGGAACCATCCGGATCGGAGAGTTCCTCGAGACGACGGGCGGATCCTTCGCGCGTGGATTCGCGAGCGAATTCGCCGCGGGGCTCATCAAGGAAGGAATCGCGGTGGCAACGACGAGCGACGAGGCATAGCGCCCGGGAAGCCGGCCGCGGGGGCCGGTCGCCCGCGCCACCGCCGCACCGGGGCCGGCGTCGTGGGCTATCGCGAGTCGAGCGCCGCGTTCGCGCGAACGAGCGCGGCGACGCAGCATGCGGTGTCGTAGCACCGTGACACGAATGCGAAGCGGCGCTCCTCTGGCCAGAGGGGACCGGAGGAAAGAGGGCAGGCGGGCCAGCCGCCGTCGGCTTGCTGCCCCATGAGCAGCACGTGGACGGACGCGCCGAGGTCGTCCCGGGAAGGCGGGTAGCCGAGGGAATCGAGGGACAGAAGTGCGATGGCGGTTCGCAGGACATCACCGTAGGAGCCGTCACGGACGCGCCGGTCACGGATCCGCGTCGCGACCAGCGGTCGGACGTCCTCGAACAGCGTTGTGTGGAGCTCGCGAGCCTGCGCCATGGCGGCGTAGAGATCGACGGGGTCCCAGTAGTAGTGAATGGCCTCCCGTTCCCTGCCGGTCTCGACGAGGGAAACGAGCCAGTCGCTCACGGGCCGGGTGGACGCGGTTAGCCCGAGATACCCCAGGGCGTTGGCATTTACGACCGCGTCGGCATCGGGGGATTCGATAGGTTCATCCAGCAGCCAGGTGTGAAAACGCCCGCTGCCGTCGCGGTTGCGGAGGAGGCGCTCCCGGTTCCAGCCGGCCAGTAGCCAGGGATGGAATCCCAGAGCCAGGGCACAAGTCGAGGTGGTGTCCACGTCGGGGGGCAGGTGAGGCCAGTACCGCCAGACTCCGGGAAACTCCATCGTGTCGCCGATGTGACGCCTTGTGCGCGACACCACGGAAACCGCACGGGCATGGTCGAGGCCGGCGAGCCTCAGCGAGCCGAGGGCGCCCACGAAGGGGTTCGTGTCGGGTTTCCGCATGACCGGTGCGGACAACGCGTAGTATTGGCACGACCACACGCCTTCGGCCGAAACGGCGCCGTCCAGGAAGGCGAGGCCGTGGTCTATCGCACGGCGCATCTGGGCGCCGATCGTTCCCGCGCGGGCTGCCTGGACGCTCATCTCGGCAGGAGAAACGCGCCCATGTAGGCCTTGGTGGCGATGCCGTCGCCGTGAAGCACGAGCTTGAGGTGGTTGATTCCGGTCAGGAGCTGGTAGACGCCGGTCTCCGTCAAGAGATAGTCCCCCTCGGGCCAGGATAGCAGTCCCGTGGCCTTGGCCCGGGTACACCATCCGTTCTCGACGAAATGCCCGATCATGGACGCCCAGAAACGGGGCCGCCCGCGGTGCCACCGCTCGCGGGCGAACAGCTCGAACGCCAGGCGGGTCGATACGCCCTCGGCAGACACATCGCAGGCCAGGGTGGCGGTTTCCGCGTCGCCCCGCAGGCGATCCAGCCAGTGAAGCGCGCGCTCGGCGTGCACCATGGAACCCGTCCACTCGATGCGCCGGAGGAACCGAATCACTTCCGTCTTGGGCATCGCGACCACCAGACGCACGGCGCGAGGCTCCCGGGCAGGAAGCGCGCCGAGGTGCTCCGTGGTGGCCGTGCGCGGCAGGGCGCGGTGCACGCGCTCCATCCCCCCGAGTTCGGCCGGGTCCGTCGCGCGGCCGACCGCCCGACAGATGGCGGAAGTCATGATCTGGGGACCGCAGGTCACTCCGCGGCCGCTTGCGGACGGCGTCGAATTCGCGCGCCGGTCGAGAAAGCTGCCGTGGGGCTCGAGGAAGACGCCTGGGGGCTCGGTCTCCGGGGCCCGGGACGCGGCGAGGTCGTACTCAAGGATGACGGTGCGAAACCATTGGGAGAGAAAGCCGTCGTCCTCGGCCACTTCCGTGAGGACACCGCCGAGCCCTCGGGCCGATGCCGTGGCGCGCGAGTGCGCGCCGGATGCAATCAGGTGCCTGGAGAACCTGGACCGCGGTTGCACCGAGAGGAAGAGGTCGCACTGGGGCGAGTCTTCGTCGAGCCGGCTCTCGAACCCGAAGGTCGACTCGAGCGCAAACGCGGGGAACTGCGAGGCCCACCGCAGGACGCGACCGCGTCCGGGAGCTGAAAGGATGGCGTCGGGTACGATCTCGAGCACCGCCGACAGCATTCGGTCCATGGGTGTCGAAGGAAACGAACCGGTCATGAGTGGTTTCCTGCAGGCGAAGACGACGCAGGCAGTGCTCACAGTTCCCGCGCGTCGGAGCTATCCCGGCTTCGAACGCCTGCACGCGGGCTTGTGGCGGCTGCCGGCAAAGGACGTCGAATGAAGGCAGCGTACCACGGCGTCGAGGCTCACGCGCACGCTGGTCAACGGTGGGCGTTCCGATTGGCCGCGGCGGCGTTGCCGGGTTTCGGCCTCGATGGCGCAGTGGCAATGGTCGTGCCTGGTCCGTTGGCCATGCACAGGGCGACGAAAGGTGACCGGCCCGGCCCGGCGACCACCGGCCCGGGTCCCGATTCCGTACAGCGGGCCGCGGGCCGGTTGACGGGGAAGCCATGGCGGCCCCGGTTGCGGACGAGACGCCGGAGAAGGGGGCGGGCTACGAATGAGTGGTCACGGTGAGTTGAGCCCGGAGCTGGAGAACTTGGGACTGAGCTCCCACGTGGCGGAGCTGGCAACGAGCGGCCTGTGCGTGGTGCCGCCGGAGGTTACGGGCGCGTCGGCGCAGTGGGTTCGCAGCATGTCGGAATTGGTGTTGCGGCGGACGACGGCGTTCATCGGCTGCGGATTCACGGTGGAACGCGGACCGGATGCCGCACTCGAGTACCACCCGGACGCGGAGCCGGTGAACATCGTCGTTCGTACCGGGAATAGGCCGAACCAGGTCGTCGTTCAACAACTCGCTGGCTATCACCGGGCGTTTCGCGACCTCGCCGTGCATCCCGCCGCCGTAGCGCTGGCGCGGCATCTGATCGGGGAGGCGCGAACGCGCTTCTCGAACCACCAGTGCTTCGTCAAGTGGCGGGACGAGTACGGATACGGCTCGACGCTCGGATTGCATGCCGATCAGACCGCGGTCCCCCAACCCTGGGGCCAGACGGCGTTCGTCGCGAACGCGACGTGGTGTCTCACGGACTACACGCGGGCGGGCGGGGCCCTCGCCTACGTCCCCGGTTCTCACCGGCGCGACGGCAGGCCCGACGGTGCCAAGGCAGCCCGCGAGGCGGTGCCCGTCGAAGCGGAAGCGGGAAGCCTGATCGTGTTTCATGGGGCGACCTGGCACGGTGCGTATCCGAGGACGGTCCCCGGATTGAGGTTGTCCGTGACGAACCTCTATCGGCACGTCATGGTCACTGCCCAGGAGGACCTGCGCCACTCTCTGGATCGCCGCCTCGCCGACGACTGCCGCAATCCCGAGTTGTTCCGGGAGCTCGCCGGGTTCAACGACGGATTTCCTTATGTGACGCAGCGCAGACCGGTCCGGGTCGTGTCGTCGCGGAGCTGATCCCTTCCGGCGACCGTCAGGGGCCTGGAGCGGGCGGGGTCGCCGGCGCCAACCGCGGCACGGGCGGTCGGCGCGGCGGCCGGCCGCGGCTGCTATTCGTACCGCACGGCGTCGACGGGCTGCAGCCCGGCGGCCCGCAGCGCCGGGTAGATTCCGAACGCCATCCCGACGACGGCGGAGACGCCGAAGGCCAGCACCACGGCAGAGGTCGAGATGCTCGTACTCCAGGCCGCATAGGCGGTGATGGCGTAGGACGTCACGACGCCCACGGCGACGCCGACCATCCCGCCCGTCATCGTCACCATCAGGCTCTCGGTGAGGAACTGCACGCCGATGTCGCGACCCGTCGCTCCGACGACACGGCGCAGCCCTATCTCCTGCGTTCGCTCCAGTACCGAGGTGAGCATGGTGTTCATGATGCCGATGCCCCCGACCAGCAGGGACAGCACGGCGACGCTGCCGACCACCACGTTGAAGGTCCGCTGGGTGCGCACGCGCTGGTTCAGGAGATCGCGCGGGACGACGACGTCGATCTCGCGCGCTGCGCCGTGGGCGCGGGCCAGGGTCCGCGCTACCGATCCCGCGACGGACGGGACGTCGTCTCCGCCCGCCACCTGAATCCACACCTCGTCGACCCGCTGCCCCGGCGCGACGGACGGGCTCACCGGGAGGGTGCTGCCGATCGGCATGATCACGACCTCGTCGAGATCCCGAGCCGCGGCCGTCCGTCCGGCCCGCCCCCCGGTCGAGCGCGGGGCGAGGACGCCGATGACCTCGCACCATTCGCGGTCGATCCGAACTCGCGCCCCGACCGGGTCCCGGTATCCGAACAGCGCGCTGCGCAGACGGGCCCCGAGCACGCACACCGGACCGGTGGCGCGCCCGTCGAGCGGCGCCAGGAATCGTCCGACGTCGACGTCCAGCTCCAGAATCGCGCCGTACGCCGGCGTGACCCCGAGCCCGGACGCGCGCCGGCTGGACAGCGGCCCCGATGCGACGACGCGCCGCTCGACCAGCGGGCTCACGGCCACGACGCGCGGCAACAGGTCACGCAGCAGAGCCGCATCCTCCGCGCGGAGTCCGGTGTCTCCGCCGAAGCCCCGGGTTCGCACGATGACGTTGTCGAGCCCGAGCTGCTCGACCTGCTGCAACACCTCTCGCCGCGCACCCTCGCCGACCGACAACATGGCGATGACGGCGGCAATCCCGAGCACGATGCCCAGCGTGCTCAGCGCCGTTCGCAGCCGGTACCGGCCCAGCGCCTCCAGGCTGATGCGGAACACCTCCGCGTACCGGTCCCGGACCGCCATCGCTACCTCCGCGGCAGCGCCGGCATCGGACGCGGTCCGCGCCGGCCCGAGGCGGCCGTCGGCGCGCCTGCCGCAGCCGAGGCGTCGCCGGGCGCCGGCTCTCCCACGAGCATCACGCGCTCGCCCTCGTCGATGCCCGCCACCACTTCCACGAACCGCTGGTTCTGTTCACCAATCTCTACCTGCCGCGCCTCGGGCCGCCCGCCGTTCCATACGTTGACCAGGGTGAGGCCCTCGTGCTCGAACAGCGCATTGACCGGCAGCCGCACGACGTCCCGCCGCGCTCCCACCCGGATGTCGACGCGCGCGGTCATCTCCGGCCGCAGCTCCGCATCGGTCGGATCGAGCTCCACCGTCACATCGAACCGCTTGATCTCGGCCATCTGCTCGCGCGTCGTGCGCGCCAGGACGCCGATGGTCGCCACCCGGCCCGAGAGCTTCAGGTCCGGGAACGCTTCGAGGCGCACCGTCGCCGGTTGGTCCGGCCGCACGCGATGCACCGAACGTTCCGGCACGGAGGTGTCCACCAGCATGCGATCCACGTCCACGACCCGCACGATGCCCTGGCTCGGCGTCACCCGGTCACCGAGCCGGACCTTTCGGCGAGGCGAGGACGCCATGAACTCCTCGTAGACGACCAGCCCGGGGTTCGCAGCCTGGATGCTGGAGCGTTCGATGAGGGCGCCGATCTGCGCCACCCGCCGCCGCGCCGCGCTGAGCCGCCGGTTGACGCCGTCCCGCTGCGCGCGCTTCTGGGCCAACTGCAGCTCGGTCCGGCGGCGATTCAGCGGGTCCGTCTGCTCGACCAGCAGGCGCGCCCGGCGGCGGGCCATGGTGAGGTCCGCCTCCGCGGCCTCCAGCTCCACCCGGGAGCGCTCCAGCTCGTCGCCGGTGATGAACCCCCGCTCGAGCAGCGGCTCGAGGTTGGCCACCTCCCGGCGCAGGCGAGTCACCCTCCTTTCCGTGAGACCGAGGTTCGTCCGGGTCTCCTCCAGGGTCAGTGCCCCCTCGCCGTCCACCGCCGACTGGTGGGCCGCGGTCGCCTCGAGCAGCTCGAGGTCCGCCACCTGCCGCGCGAACTCGACATCGTGCACGCTGTCGCGCGCCTGCTGCAGGTCGGCCTCCAGGTCGCGGGTCTCCAGGCGCGCAATCAGGTCGCCGGCCACCACGCGCAATCCCTCCGGCGCGAGATGGACGACCTCCAGCTCCCGGCCGTTCGCCGGCGACCGGTAGGTCGTGGACCGGGCCGCGCGCAGCGTCCCCGGCGCCACCAGGTCGGCGACGACATCGCCGCGGTCCACCGTCCACGCCAGTGCCGCCCCGTCCGTCGGCGCGCGTCGCACGGCCAGCAGCCCGCCCACGCAGACGGCCACCAGAACCCCTATGCCGACCGTCCGCTTCCCGACCCGTGGCATGCCTGCTCCTACCGCACGTCCCGCCGCGCGTCGAGCGTCCCCAGCGTTGCGCGGAGCGTCAGCCGGGAGAGGGCCAGATCCGCCAGCACGCCCAGCCGACGCGTGGTCGCGTTGAGCAGCGCCGCCTGCGCGTTGACCACGTCGAGGTTGTTCGACAGCCCGCGCTGGAAGCGGAGGTTCGCCAGCTCCACCTCCCGTTCCGCGAAGTCCACGCTCACCTCCGCGCTCTCCAGCCGATTCGCGAGCCGCTGTTGCAGGCGCACGGCGCGGCGGACCTCCTGCGCGATGCGGCGCCGCAGCGTGTCGCGCGCCCGGATCCGACGGTCGCGTTCCATCATCGCCGTCCGGACACCCGCGAGCTCCGCCGTCCGGTCCAGCGGCGTCGACACCGAGAAGAACGTCACGGGCTCGAACCGGTCCACCCCGAACGCGTTCCGCAGCGCGTCCGCCGTCTCCCGCCTCGTCAACGCCAAGCTGACGTCCACCTGCGGGAGGAGCTGGTGGCGCGCGTAGCCGACGTCGCGCTCGGCTTCCGCCACCACGGCGTCCGCCTCCCGCAACTCGACGCGGTTCCTCAGCGCGGTCGCAACCGCGTCACCCGCCGCCACCGCGTCGACGCGCCCGTCGATCTCGGGGGCCACGCGGAAGTCGTAGTCCACGTCCCGGTTCATCAGGAACCGCAGCTGATCCTTCAGGTCCTCGACCGCGCCGTCGACGTCGAAGACTCGGCCCTCCGCCTCGGCCAGGAGCTGCCGCGCCCGGAACACGTCGAGCTGCGACACCAGGTTCGCCCGCAGCTTCGCCTCCGATGCGGCGAGCAACTGTCCTGCGTTCTCCAGTGCCGTCCGGGCCACCGCCGCCAGCTCTCGTTGCGCGATCAGCCGGTAGTAGGCTCCCGCCACCTCCAGGGCGAGCTGCTGCTCGGCGATCCCGTGCTGGCGCTCCGCGCCCGCGATCTGGTACTCGGAGCGCTCGATCTGCCGCCGACCCACCGTCGGCCCGAAGCCCCGCAGCAGGGACTGCCTCAGCAGGATCGTGGTGTCTGCCGCGTAGAAGCTCCCGATCTGGTTGCGGAAGGTGGATGCCCCCACATCCATGCGGACTTCCGTCCCCGTCGTGAACCGCTTCGACGCCCCGACCCCGTAGGTCTGGTTCCGCACGTCGGACTGCCCGAACGACCCCAGCACGTTGGGCGTGATCCGGATGCCGAACGCCGATTCCGCCACCGTCCGGCCGAGCTCCGCCTGCTCGATGCTCTCCCGCGACGTCAGCATCCGGTCGTTCTCCGCCAGGGCGACCAGGACCGCCTCGTGCAGGGTCAGAAACGGCGCGCCTTCCTGGGCGCTGACGCCGCTTCCTCCCAGCAGCACGGCCAGGCACAACAGCATCGGCATCCTTCCGCACCGCTGAGTTCTCATCCCGCCTCCCTGACAACCCTGTTCACGCACCGTCCCGGCCTCTTCATCGGCACTGGAACCGACGAGCCGCTAGCGGCAGGTGTTCCGGTCCCGCACCTCGACGACGGTCGGAACCGCCGTTCCCTGGCCGATGACGTTGATGCTGTCCTCGCCTTACGGTTCCTCCGCAAGCAGGGGCGAGACGACTCGCTGCGGCCAGGACAGGTCTGCAGCGCACCGCAGTCGTCATTGTCGATGGACGATAACGAAACCGAAGTCGATACTGCGCGCCGCCGCAGAAACGACGCCGCGCAGATCTCGAACCCAATCACCATCGGGCGGCCCGTTGCTATAGCCTGTGAGTCGCCAGTCCAACCGGATGTCGCACGGGCACACGAAGTCACCGGCACTGTCGATGCTCCCATTGACGGAGAAGTAGAACTCGTGCGGCCCGCAGCGGTCCGAACTCGTCCGTGGTGTGGCGACGTAGGTGTACGTGCCATCGATCGATGCCGCGGCCTGCCGCAGGTCAAAGATCTCGGTAAGGTCCAACAGGCAGTCGCTATTCGCAAACTGCCAATGTCCCACGAACCGTCCTCTCAGGTCAGGGCCAACTTCCACCGAACCGCGACGCGTCACCCGCTCCACGCCGTCGCTTACCGTCAACGCAACCTCGTACGTACCCGGCGCCCGATAGACGTGCGTCGCCGTCACACCCGACCCGCGGCTGCCGTCGCCGAAATCCCAAGCGTACGTGAGCGTGTCATCGTTCGGATCCGACGATCCGCTGCCGTCGAAGCGATACTCCGTCAGCCCCGCCATGCCCACCCCGTTCGGCGTGACCCGCAAGACGGCCACCGGCGGGGCCGGATCGGCTTCCCGAGCCACGGCCGCACCGGCCACCGCAGCTCCTACGCTCCCCGCCACGACGCCGACGATGCCACCTGTCCCCAGCCCACCGCCCGCGCCGCCCGCGGCCGCCCCCGTTGCGCCACCCGCGCCGCCTCCCGTGCCGCCACCCGCACCGGTTGTTCCTGCCGCGCCACCCGCGGCTCCGCCCGCCGCGGTCGCCGTGGCCACGTTGGTCTGCACGATCGCCGCCGTCGCCGTCTGCCCCTGAAACGCGGCGCTCACTTGCAGTTGCACCGCCCCGCTCGCCAAGGGGTTCACCGTCACCGCCGCCTGTCCCAACACGTTCGTCGTCACCGCCACCTGCGACAGCCCCGCGTTCAGCGTCGCCGTACCCCCCTCAACGAGTAGGAACAGCACCGACGCGCCGGAGACCGGGAGATCGTTCCGGTCCCGCACCTCGACGACCGTCGGCACCGCGGTTCCCTGGCCGATGATGTTGACGCTGTCCTCCCCCTCCAGCACCACGATGCGCAGGTCGGCACCCTGCCCGGCCGCCGCAGCGGACGGTGTCCCGAGCACGGACAGTCCGCTCACTATCAGGACGACTCCGAGGATCGGGTTGGCAACCAGCCTCGTTCCGAAGGCATGACGCGGATTGCTCACGTCCATCTCCTCCCTTCGTCACGACCAACGACACGCGCCGTGCGTGCCTTCCGGGCGGCCGAGGCACGCGGCCACGGTGCCCGCCGACTGGGCGCTCGCGGCGCCGCCGGTCAACACCGGAGCTGCCGCGCGATGCCGGTAATCTGCTCGCGGTAGTTCCGCGCGTTGTCCGCTTCGACGAGATGCTCGTTCAGCTCGAGCATCCGGCTGTAGCTGCGCGCGGCGGCCGAGAGGTACTCGCACGTCTGGTAGACGTTGAACAGGTCCCGGTTGACGTTGCCGAGCAGGAAGTGGGCGATGGGATCGTGCTCGCTGTAGTTGACCGCCCGCCGGCAGTACTCGCGCGCCCGGAGGGGATTGGCGGTTCGTTGCTCGGTGATGCACAGGCCCAGATACCCGGCCGTGCGCAGGCTGCGCCACGCGTCCTCCCGGTCGGCGTGCCGCCGCCGACCGACGCCGAAGCCGATGAAGTGAAACGCCAGCCTCTCTCCGAGGGACGACTCGAAGTTGGTGAGATTCAAGAAGGCGCGGTAGTCTTCGCCCGCCTCCCGGTACAGGGCCTGCCGCTGGGCGCCCCGCTCCATGACGGCCGCCATCTGCCGCAGGGCGTCCGCCTTCCACAGATGAGCCTGCGCGTTCGACGCGTCCCGCGCTATCGCCTGCGTCGCCCAGGTCACGGCGTCCGCCCATACCCCCTTGTCCCAGTACGCCCGCGCCACCATGGCCTGGAGCTCGTCCGTCGGGTCCAGTCGGGCCGCGTCGGTCAGCTCGCGAATGGCCGCGTCCGGGTCTCCCGACTCCAGCAGCACGGCTCCGAGCTGCACGCGCGCGTCCACGTCGCTCGGATCGATCTCCAGCGCCCGGCGATACGCATCCTGGCTGTCCCGGTAGTCGCCCAGAAGCTGGTGAACCTGGCCCAGGTGGTACGCCGCCTTGCCGTATGCCGAATCCTCCGCCAACGCCTCCTCGAAGAGCTCCCGCGCGCGCTCCAGATCCTCGATGCTCTGGGACCGCGCCACCGGCAGCATGTTCAGCGGATTGATCGTGGAACGCTGCGTGAACAGCAGGCGCTCGCCCCGCTCCCCCAGCTCCAGGGCCGCCTCCCGGATCCGCCGCGGGTAGCGGATGCGGAGCGTGACCGTGACCTCCTGGCCGGGCGGGATCATGATCTGCTTGGTGTCCGGCTCGTAGCCTTCGCGCACGCCCATGAACTCGTGCAGCCCCGACGACAGGCGGGGAATCGTCAGCGGCCGGTCGCGTGAAACGGTTCCCACCAGGTCGCCGTCGATGTACAGGTCCACGTCGTCCATGTTGGCTTCGACAACCGCCGTGCCCAGAAGTGACGGCGATTCGCGATCGACCGTCCCCAGACAGACCGTGCCGACGCCGAGCAGCATCGCCGGGTCGTAGTCGCCGCGCGCCGTCGGCGTCTGCGAGAGCTGCCGGTCGCGCGCATACCGCCGCACGTTGGTGCGCACGTACTCGATGACCTCGTCGGCCGTGATCCGCCCGTCGCACGGGTCGTTGTCGGCGTGGCCCCGCCAGGCCTGGGTCAGGAAGTAGGTGAAGAACCCGAAGCCGGTCGACAGGTCGGGGTCTTCATGACTCTGCTCCCGTTCCCGGGTCGCGGTCAGCGTGAGGAAGCTGTGCGGCAGGCGGCTGAACTGCAGGTCCAGCGCCTCGTTCGTCGTCTCGGCGTTGATCTTGCCGGAATGGCACGCGTCGGTCAGCAGCACCTTCCAGTGGGCCTGCACGCGGTTCGCCATGACGTCTCCGAGCGCCGCCATGGAGTACGCCGTCTCCTCGAGGCGCCGCGGATCGACGTCCGTCGGGGCCAGGTATCCCCGGCCGTTCTGGACGAAGCCGTGCCCGGCGAAGTAGACGACGACGCGATCGGCCGGGGTCGCCACCGACGGCAACCATTCCTCGACGGCCTGCCGGACGTTGGCGAGCGTGGCCCGCGCGCCGGTCAGCAGCCGCACGTTCTCCGGCGGGAACGCGCCGCCCTCGTGGCTGATGAGGACGCGGTACATCGCCTCGGCGTCGCTCTGCGCGAACAGCAGTTGCCTCGACGCGTCGAGGTTGCGGTACTCGCCGACGCCGATCACCAGCGCGTAGCCGCGCGGAACGGTCGGGAGCTGCAACGTCTCCCGGTCTGCCGTCTCGAACACCAGATCCCGGCCGCGCGTACGGTCCTGCTCCGCCTGCCGCAAGGCGCTCCGGCCGGCCGCGGCCAGGGTCGCCGCCAGCACCGCCACGCAGGCAACCACCGCTGCGTACCCGATGACTGTTCGCCGGGACCGACGGCTCATTCGATTCCTCCTGATCGAGTCAGCCCGTGCCGGGCATCTCACATCCTTCGACGGATGGTCTGCTTGTATGGGGTCGTCATTCCCGCCGCAGAACGACGAACCCGAGGTCGATGCTATCGGCGCCCGCCGCGACAACCCCGTCCCATGGCCCTTCCTCAGTGCTCTCGGCACTAGGTGTTTCGAGACTGGAGCCGGCATACCGGAGCTCCAGATGTATATCGCATGGACAAACAAAATCGTCGGCGTCCGAGATCGTGCCGAGGACGGACCAATAGAAACTGTAGGGGATGCACCGCGACGATGCAGGAACTGCGTAGTCCTCAAGACTACCGCTCAACATCAGCCTGTCCTGGCGCAAATCAAGCGTAGAGGTAACGGACGTTGAACCGCAGCCGTCATTGACCCAACCTCCCACGAATCGGCCGTCAAGAGTGTGACCTACCTGTACTGAACCAATGGTGGTCGCCTCCGCGCTGCCGTCGCTCACCGTCAGGGTGACGTCGAACGTGCCCGGCGTTCGGTAGACGTGCGTCGCGGTGACGCCCGATCCCCGGTCGCCGTCCCCGAAGTCCCACGCGTACGTCAGAGCATCCCGGTTGGGATCCGACGAGCCGCTGCCGTCGAAGCGGTACTCCGTCAGCCCGGCCATCCCGAGCCCGTTCGGCGAGATCCGGAACGCCGCGACGGGTGGGGCGGGATCGGCATCCCGAGCGACCGCCACTCCGGCCACCGCCGCGCCCACGCTTCCGGCCACGATCCCGACAACGCCCCCCGCGCCCAGCCCGCCGCCGGCACCGCCTCCGGCCGCCGCCCCCGTAGCTCCGCCGGCTCCTCCTCCGGTTCCACCGCCCGTCCCCGCGGTGCCCGCCGCACCCCCCGCCGTGCCTCCCGCCGCGGCCGCCGTGGCCACATTGGTCTGCACGATCGCCGCGGTCGCCGCCTGTCCCTGGAACGCCGCGCTCACCTGAAGCTGCACCGCCCCGCTGGCCAGCGGGTTCACCGTCACCGCCGCCTGGCCCAGCGCGTTCGTCGTGACGGCCACTTGCGACAAGCCTGCGTTCAGCGTTGCGGTGCCTCCCTCGCCGAGCAGGAACACCACCGACGCGCCCGACACCGGCAGGTCGTTCCGGTCGCGGACCTCTACTACCGTCGGAACCGCCGTCCCCTGCCCGATGATGTTGACGCTGTCCTCACCCTCCAGTACCACGATGCGGAGGCCAGGGTCCTGCTCGGCCATCGCCGGTGCCGTGGCCGAGCCAGCCGCAACGGCAACTCCAAGTGCCAGGGCGCATGCGTGGCTCCGCAGGTCGACCGCGCTCGCGATGCCTCCACCCATGTGGCCGCTACCTCGCTCCCGTGGTCCGGTTGCCGCGGCCTCCCCGGCCGGCGACCGCCGCCTCATCGGTGGTGCAGCTCCACCGTCCACGTCACCGGACCTCCGGCGCCGTCCTGGTTCACGACGTAGGCGGCCTGCCCCGCGTCGCCGAGCGGGTCCTCGCTCTCGAACACCAGATCTCTCGATCGCACGGAGTTGGCGAGCTCGATTACCGTGGGCTGCTCCACGGAGTGTGCAGTGACGACCGGGCGGGCGCCGCCGGGCAAGGTGTCGACCGGCTCCTTGCTCAAGTAGACGAAGACCTGCTCGGTTCCCGGGTTCTCGTCGAACCGGAACCAGCCTTCCGGGGGAATGGTGACCTCTGCGAACCGCGTCACTGCATTCCGGCCGCCGTTGATGAGCGGGTGGGGCAGCAGCATGGACCAGCGCCCGGTGGAGCCCCGCTGCGCCACGTAGAGGAAGCCGTCGACGTTGGGCTCGAACACGAACCGGATGCGGTCACCGGACCGGAACGTGGTGTCCGGGGCGACTTCCCCGGCGCTCCCGTCCGAGTCGCGCCTGACAATCCGGTACCGGATGCCGGCGTTGGTGAACCCGCCGGCGCCGACGTCCGCGGGTGGGATGGGGCCGGAACCGGCCGGCCCGGCTGCACCGACCACGGGAGCGGGCGCGTAGTACAGCAGCTTGGCGCTGTCGTTCGGCCCCGGCCCGGGCGCGGTTTCGCCGGGCCGCGCCGTACTGCCAGCCGGCGCGACGAAGCCATCGCCCCCGGAGGAGAGCGCCGCCGAAGCACCGGTCGGCACGCTCGAGTCGCGCCCGCGTCCCGCGGCGGCGGTCGCTTCCCGCGAGGACCGCTCGCCGTCGGGCATCGATTCGGTCGTCCGGATGCCGGGCGCTCCGGCCTCCGTCGGAGGCAGCGCCTCATTCGCCGGACGCACGGCAGCGTCCGGCGCGGGCACCACGGCGGTCGCCATGCCTGCCCGCGGCTCGCCGGCCGGCAGGGCGGCGGACACCAGCGCAGGGTCCGGGGCAGGCACCTCGTCGGGCGACCCGGACGAGTTCCACGAATACGCGATGAGCAGCACCGCGATCGACACCACCAACCCCGCCGCGCCAGCAACGGGAAGCCAGCCGCCCCGCCATGTCGAACTCTCCGCTCCCCGACCTGCGTCTCCATCGGTGCCCGGGACCGGTCCCGGCTCCCCGCTGGGCGCGGGTTCCACAGCCCGCCACCGCGATTCGTCGCCGGTCGCGGGCCCGAGATCGGTCGCCGCCGTGATCAGCGGATCGCTACGCCCTCCTGTCGCGGTCCCGCCGGCCGCCGTCAGAGTCCGCGCTTCCCGCGTCCCGGCGCCCGTGCGGGCGAACTCTGGCGCTGTCGCCGCCGGCTCCCCGGCCAGCGCTTCGCGCGACGCGGCCACAAAGGACGTCAGCGCGTTCTTCATCTCTCCCGCAGTGACGTACCGATCTTCGCGGCGCTTCTCCGTGGCCCTCCGGACGATGTGCTCGATCTCCGGGAAAGCCCCGCTCCACGTCGTGCCCAAGGGAGGCAACGGCTCCTGCAGCACCTTCGCGAGCACCGCCGCGACGCTGTCGCCTTCGAACGGGCGCCGCCCCGTCAGTATCTCGTAGGCCAGGATGCCGGTGGAGTAGATGTCGGTACCGGCATCCGTATCCTCTGCCCGCAACTGCTCCGGCGAGGCGTAGTGCATGGTGCCTGTCATCGTTCCGGTCACGGTCAGCGTCTCGGCTCCCGCAACGTGTGCGACGCCGAAGTCGAGCACCTTTATCGATCCGTCCGGCAACAACTGCACGTTCCTTGGCTTGACGTCCCGATGCACCACGCCCCTCCCGTGGGCGTAGTGCAGCGCCCCCAGTATGCCGATGATGATGCCGAGCTTCGCTTCGAGGTTGCAGAACCTCGGAAAGCGGTGCAGGGCCTCGAGGCTCTCTCCCTCGAGGTGCTCCATCACGATGCAGACGCTGCCATCCACCTGCAGCACGTCGTGAATCGTGACGATGTCGGGATGCGCAAGTCGAGCGCACGCCCGGGCCTCGCGTTGCAGGCGCTCGATCGCTTCCGGCTCCACCCTCCCGGGGGTCAGGGTCTTGACCGCAACGGTTCGCCGCAGCACCGTATCGAACGCCTTGTACACGTCGCCCATGCCCCCGCGTCCCAGTCGCGACTCGACGTGGAAACGGTCCGCGAAGCTCCGTGGTGCATCGTTCTCGGGTGAGGTCATCGTGCCTCCTCGAACCGGCCCGACGGCGCGCTGTGTGAGCGCGGGGGAATCTGCCCGTGCTCCCTTCGCTCCCGGCAACCTCTTGACCGAGCATCGCGATTCCACGATGTCGACCAATCGTACGGGGCCGTAGCTTGCCACGACTGCACGGCCTTCGTCCCTACCCGTATTGGTAGGCACAGGCTTGGCGGGCTGTGTCGCCGGAAGGCGGGGGAGCGACCGATCCGGTCCTCGCGACCGGGTTTCTCGTCCGCGGCGTGCCGCGGCGAACCGGCAGAGTCCGGTTCAGAATGAGGCGCAGTGTTTGGGGGGAGGCCGCCTCCCGCGGCTATGGTGAGCCCGATCTGTCCGGAAAGGACGTGCGAAGGCCACCGCCGCGGACCAGCAGACGGCCGGCCAGATGGGACGGCAACGAGGCCACCGGTCTACGGCGCCGGAACCTCAGGCCGCGAATGGCGGAGGAAGGGACGGGGGCCGGCGGCCTCCTGCAGGGATCGCAGCGCCCCGTCCGACCCCACCTACCCCTCCAGCACGGCGTTCATCGAGATCTCGGCGTTCATCAGCTTCGAGATCGGGCACCCGGCCTTGGCGTCGTTCGCCGCCTTGTCGAATCCGGCCGCATCGATGCCCGGCACCTTCGCCGAGACCTCGAGGTGGATCTTCGTGACCGCGAAACCGCCCTCGACCTGCTCCAGGCTCACCGTGGCGGCGGTGCTGACGTGGTCGGGGGTGTGGCCGGCCTGGGCGAGGCCGTGCGACAGGGCCATGGAGAAGCACCCGGCGTGGGCGGCCGCGACGAGCTCCTCCGGATTCGTCCCGGCGCTGCCCTCGAAGCGCGTCGCGAACGTGTACGCGGCGTCGGAGAGCACGCCGCTCGCGGCCGAGATCGTCCCGCTGCCGCCCCGCAGATCGCCCTTCCAGACGGCCGAAGCCTTGCTGTCCATGTGTCCTCCCTGGCGGTCCGGACGCGGCCCGCGCGGCCCGGTGCCCGGACATCGTTCATCTGTGTCGGTGAAGCGCCCCGGAGCGCGGAAGCCGAGGCGCACAGGACTCTAGATCGTCCGCGCGCGGGGCGCAAACCACCGCGCGGAGCGGCGCCCGCCGGCGAGGGCGTTGCGGGCAGGGCCGTCGGCCACGAACGCCGCGGGACGATGCGCGGATGAGATCAGGTCCTCTGATCGGCCGGTGAGAGCGCACGCGCGGCGGCGGCGCCCTTGGCCGACCCTGTGCCGAGCATCCGCAGACCGTTGAAGGTCACGAGAAGAGACGCGCCCATGTCGGCGGCGACGGCCATCCAGAGCGTCGCCGCGCCCAGCGCCATGACGGCGAGAAACAGCGCCTTCGCTCCAAGCGCCACCGTCACGTTCTCGATGATGACCCGACGGGCGCGGCGGGCGTGGTCCACGAGGAACGGGAGCTTCGTCAGGTCGTCCTTGAGCAGCACGACGTCGGCGGACTCGACCGCCACGTCGGTGGCGTTGCCGCCCATGGCGATGCCGACCGATGCGGCCAGCAGCGCCTGGCTGTCGTTGATGCCGTCGCCGACCATCGCGGTGGGTCCATCGCGCGCGATGGATGCGCGCACGGCCGCCGCCTTGTCGTCCGGCAGGAGTTCCGCCCGCACCTCGCCGACCTCGACGCGGTCGCCGACGCTGCGGGCCGTGGCCGCGTTGTCCCCGGTGAGCAGGACCGACCGGAGGCCGTGTGCGTGCATCCGCGCAACGGCGGGCGCCGCCTCCGGCCGCATGGGATCCGCAATCGTGAGGAACGCCCAGATGTCGCTTCCCGCGCCGCAGACGACGACCGTCTCGTCCGGCCGCCGGCGTGCCCGGAGTTCCGGCTCGATGGAGCCTGCCGCTCCCTGCTCGCGCGCGAAGCGGGCGCTGCCGACCCAGAACCGCTCGCCGTCGATCCGCGCCTCGGCTCCGCGCCCCTCGACCGCCGTGAAGTGCTCCAGATCGGCCGGCTCGATCCCGCGCTCCCGCGCGCAGCGGACGATGGCGCGCGACAGGGGGTGCTCGCTCCGCATCTCGACGGCCAGCAGCCGGGCGAGCACGTCCCGCTCCGAGTGGGCGCCGACCGGAAGCACCTCCCGCACCTCGGGCGCGCCGCGCGTGATGACGCCGGTCTTGTCGAAGGCGACGGCACGCAGGCGGGCCAGCTCCTCGAGATGGGAGCCCCCCTTGATCAGTACGCCGTGACGGGTGGCCGACGTGATGGCGGCGGCGATCGTGACCGGGGTCGAGATCACGAGCCCGCACGGGCACGAGATCAGCAGGATGAGCATCGCCTGGTAGAACCAGTGCTGCCAGTCGGCGCCCGCCAGCAACGGCGGGCCGGCCCCGACCGCGAACGCCACCGCGAACATCAGCGGCGTGTAGTAGCGGGCGAACTGGTCGATGAAGCGCTCGGTCGGCGCGCGGTGGTGGTGGCTCTCGCCGACCATGCGAACGATGCGGGCGAGCATCGTGTCGGACGCCGGCCGGGTCACCCGCAGGTCGATCGTGCCGTGGCCGTTGACGGTGCCGGCGAACACGGGATCGCCGGCCGATTTCCAGGCCGGCACGGACTCCCCCGTCACGAGGGCCTGATCGACGAAGGAGTTCCCCTCGATGACCACGCCGTCGCAGGAGACGCGCTCGCCGGGCCGCACCCGCACCTGCGCCCCGACCGCCACGCGGTCGACCGGCACGCGGTGCTCGTGGTCGCCGTGCACGACCGAAGCCGTGGCCGGCGTGATCCGTAACAGCGAGCCGATGGCGTCGCGCGCGCGCCGGGCGCTCCAGCTTTCGACGAGCCCCGAGAGCCCGTACAGGAACGCCAGCACGGCCGCCTCGGCCCACTCCGCCAGAAACAGGGCGCCGACGACCGAGACGCACACCAGCGCGTTCATGTCGGGCCGCAGCCGCACGAGCGAGCGCGCCGCCTTCGGGATCGCGTGGAAGAGACCGGCCAGGATGCCGACGAGGAGGAGCGCCGCAACCCTCGCATCGACGCCGTGCACCCCGTGGGCGTGCCCCAACAGCGTCTGCACGACGCCGCCGCCCGCCACCGCTACGTGCAGCGCCAGCCCGCCGACGAGCGTGACGCCGCTCGCGACCACGAGGGCGTGGCGGGCGTGGACGTCCCACCACGACTCGACCCGCGCCGCCGGCCGGTCCCACGGCTCCGCCCGCATCCCGAGGCGGGCGACGGCCGCCTCGATCTCCTCGGAGCCCAGCCGCTCCGTATCCGCGTCGACGGTCATCCGGCCGTCGACCACGTGGAAGGAGACTCCGTGGACGCCGTCACGATCCGCGAGGGCCTCGCGGAGCAGCTTCGCCTCCGCGTTGCAGTCGAGCCCCTCTACCCGGAAGTCCAGTTGCTTGCGCATGACGTGCACTCCTTTGGGCGCCGCGGTCAAAGCGCTCCGAAGATAAAGGAGTTGGTATCGGGATCAACGGCAAACCGAATGCGCTCCAGGAGCCCCGAATACCCTATGAAGTTCCCCGCCCGCCACTCGGGTGACACGAACACCGTCGCCTCGATCTCGACGGACTCTCCGTCTTCTGCCACCAATCTCGTCACCGCTCTCACGAGCTTCCCCTTGAACCTCCCCGCCCGAGAGGACAGGGTCAGTGGTTCTCCGTCCCGTTCGAAGAATCCCAACTCGTTGGCGAGTTCGGCGTCCACTACCGACCATGCAGCTCCGGTATCGAGCAAAGCCAACACTACCGCGCCGTCGAATTCGACCCGGACGTGGATCCTCGCGTCAGCCGGTTCACCCTGGCTCTCGTCGAAATCAAGATACGACGACCTTCCCGCAGCAAATGTGGATCCGTCACTCCAATGAAGCATCGGCTGCCGCTACAAGCGATGCAGAAGAGGCTTCGCATGCGGTGCATGCTCCTTCAGCTTCCGCCGCAACGCCGACAGCGACTTGTCGGCCGCCAACAGCGTCCCGTCAACCAGGGCAACCCACATTCCGGAGTAGCTGGCGGCATTCCTCCGCAACCATTCGACGTCCCGGAACCGCGGCGTCCGCGCTGGAAGCCGGCGCAGGACAACCGGCTTGGCCAACACCCTGCGCAGGCGTCGAAGCGACTCGTCGGGAGCGTGACCTGATGGAATCGCCTGTATCAACCTGCGGGCAGCCAATACCCGATCCCTGGCCAGCAGTTGCCGGACCATGGATTCCATCTCTACGATCGGCGCGCGCAACCTGAGGCAACCCGCCGAACGTTCCCGATGACTCTCGTCGTGTTCCGTTGACGGTACTTCCAGATGCCGCTGAGCGAAAGGCGCTCGGAGGCGGTTCTGTTCAGGGACCGACCTGCGGGAGGCGATCAACGCTTCGGCGACCGGATACTCTTGCGTGCCGAGTCCGCTCGTACTCCTCGTCCGCGGGCTACTTCGCGTGTCCATGTCCGGCTTGGACAGCGGCGCCGCCGAAGCGTCGACACTTGCGGTCCCAAGTTGCTGCCCGATCATCGCCGTCTCACCTGATCTCCAAGCCCACGGATGCCAGCACCGCCCGGACCCGATCCTCGCCGAGGATGTGGACCTGGTGCCGGGTCTCGGCCGTCTCGTCCACCACCACAAAGACCCGCACGAAGAGACCATCCTGAAGGGTTCGTGATACGTCCAACGTCAGGGTAGAGCTGAGCACGGGAGAGGCCGCACCGTAGTAGAATGCGGCCCCGGCTCCAAGACGTTCTCCGAAACCCTGAATCGCCGGTGCGGTCGGAACGAACTGTCGGACGAAGTCTGCCGACTTCACCCCTTCGACGACGCCATGGCAGGCGTACTCGAACGTGTGCGCCCGAAAGCGGACGTCCGGCTCCACCTGTTGCAGGGCGGCCAGCACCCCCTCCATTGGGGCCGCCAGGTCCGACGACGCCAGCGAACGCAGACGCACTCTGTCGAGGCCAAGGCGGACGTTGGTCCTCCCACCGAACAACCAGAATCCAAGACCCGCGCTGCCGACCGAGCCATCGCCCGGGTCCGGGCGTAAATCGGTAGTGGACAACCCTGCACCATCCAGCTTGTCCAGCAACGCCTCGTAGAGCACAGGGACGTCGTGGATGAGAGCCCAGAGTCGGGGGGCGAAGCTGGACTCCAGTTCCACGTCCGTGCGCTCGATGGTGAATCGGCTCATGCGCGCACACCTAGACGCCAGCGTACCAGTGGAAGCCGAAGTCGGAGGCGAGGCCCCCGGTCCCTCGGCCGAAGCCGGCGACCGACGCGACCATCTGGATGGACGTCAGGAACTTGACGTTCTTGTAGCCGCACTGCCGCTCGACCCGCAGCCGCACGGGCGCGCCGTTTCCGATCGGGAGGTCGCCGCCGTTCAGCCCGTAGGCGAGGATGGTCTGCGGGTGCACCACGTCGAACATGTCGATGCTCTCGTACCAGCCGTCCGCCGTGTGGAAGACGGCATAGCGCGCCTCCGGCCGGACGCCGCCGGCCCGCTCGAGGACGGTCAGCAGCGGGACGCCGGTCCACTCGGCAATGGCCGACCACCCCTGCTCGCAGACGTGGGCCGTGATCTGCGTGCGCGCCGGCATCCGCCGCAGGTCGTCGAGCGAGAACGTCGCCGGCTCGCCGACGAGGCCGCTCACCGGGAGGCGCCACTCCTCGAAACCGCCCCGGAGCAGGCGCTGGTACTCCTCGTCCGGGGGATTCGTCTGCCCCCAGGTCGGGAAATCGGGGGCGATCTCGCTCCGCGGGTACTCGCGGGCCAGGGGCTGGTCGGCCAGCAGCCAGCGGTTGGTGCCCATCGTGAGCACGTCGGCCGCGCCGACGAGGCCGCCCCGGACCGTCGGGGGCAGGAGGTCGCGCGAGCAGCCGGTCAGCAGCAGGCCGCCGAAGGCCGGCATGCTCGCGAGCAGGCGGCGCCGCGAGATCCGCCGCGGAGGCGCGATGCGGGTCGGGTCGGACTGACGTGCGCTCATGTCCCCTCCTCCGGCGACCGGAACGTCCCCGTGATCATCGCCCGGATCCGGTTGACCGCCCCCGCCGCCACCACTTCCAGCACGTGCACGACGACGAAGAGGACGAAGACGACGGTGCCGAACGTGTGCAGGGTCCGCGCCGTCTGCCGGCCGCCGAACATGTCGAGCAGCCACGGCATCGCGGCCGTGAAGCCCGGCGACTGCGCGAGCCCGGTCAGCGTCATCAGCGGCACGAACACGAAGACCAGCAGCAGGTACGAGGTCTTCTGCAGCGCCCCGTAGCTCGTGGCGGCCAGGCGGGCCGGCGACCGCCAGCGGAGATGCTCGCGGATCTCGGCCGCGAGCCGCGCGCGCGTCAGTTCCGCCCGGCCCGGCCACAGTTGGTCGCGCAGGTGCCCCGTCACGAAACCCCAGCCGACGTACACGACGCCGTTCAGCAGGAACACCCAGGCGAACGTGAAGTGGTAGTTCCGCCCCCACATCCGGTCGCCCAGCGCGGCGGCCTCATCCCAGGAGATGCCCCAGTCGGCGAGGCGGAAGAGCGCCGGATAGCCCTGGTAGCCGGTATTCCCCCAGTAGAGCTCCGGAAAGTCGAGGAAGATGTGGATGCCGCTCAGCACGAGGTACGTGCCGGCGATCACGTTGATCCAGTGGCAGATGCGGACGTTGTACGAGTGCAGCGCCACCCGTCCCGATCCCGCGCCCGCCGCCGCACCGGCCGGCCCCTTCATCCTCTCGCCCGTCTCGCCCACCTGTCGTCGCCTGACGGCTCCCCCCTGGTGCCCGAATCAAGCCTACAGGAATCCTCGCCGTTCCACGGCGCAGCGCAGCATCCCGACCCGCGGGCTGGAGCCGAACGCGGAGCCTGCGACGGGTCGGGCGGCGCTGGCGACGGCCCATCGGCCGGCAGCGCCGCGCCGGTTGACAGCGGCCGCGGTCACGGCCCCGGTTGACAGCGCCGCGGTCGCTGGTAAGGATAGGAATGATGACGTGCCTCGGGCGGCTGCTGCTCGTCGCGACGCTGGTCGGCTACGGGGCATCGGCGCCGTTCGCGCACACCCACGCGCACGCCGGCGATCCCGACGGCCGTTCCGCCCGGGCCGGCGACCCGCATTGCGACCATCATCACCGGCACGGCGCCCACTGGCACCCGGACGGCACGGCGGCGAAGGACGCGCCGGAGGGGCCGGCCCTGGCCGATGCCCACCGGCACGCGGCGGTCGCGCTGGCGGCCGGAGCGATCGAGCCCGGGCCGCTCCACCCCGCCGCCGCCGACGCGATGACCGTGGCGCGCGGCGCAGCCGCCGGCGCCGAGCCGCGCAGGGCGCTGGCGACGACCGCCGTCGCTGACGGACCCGACCCACCTCCGACGGGCGCCGCCCCCGCCCGCGCTCCCCCATTCCCTTCCTGACGCCCTTCCGCGGCGCGGCGCTCGCCGTCCGCCCGCGGGCCACTCCACGTTCGCCATAACGTCCGTTCGCCCCGCACCGGCGGGCGGCAATGGAAAGAGGAAGCCATGCGTCGATGGCGCTTCCTGGCAACGGCGGCCGCGTTCTGCGGTCCGGCCGCCGCGGCGGCAGCGGGCCAGACGCTGACCGAGGACCAGGCGCTCGATCGCCTGCGCGCCGAGCACCCGCGCCTGGAGGCGCTGCGCGCATCGGTGGAGGAGCTGGCGGCCTCCGTGCGGCAGCCGAGCCTGCCCGCCAACCCGACGGTGACGTTCACGCGGGAGGACGCCGGGCTCGGGAGCGACGACTTCCTCCTCGTCTCCCAGGAGTTGCCGCTGCGGGGCCGGCGGCGGCTGCTGGGCCAGGCGGCACGGCAGGCGGTGACGGCGGCCGAAGGACGCGCCGCCGATGCACGACTGGCGTTCGAGAGCCGGCTGCGCCTGGCCTTCGCGGACCTGCTGCTTGCCCAGTCCCGCGAGCAGGCGCTCGAGTCCGGCGCCGGCGAGCTGCGGCGCCTCGTGACGGTGCTCGAGGCTCGGGAGCGCGAAGGCGAGGGGTCGCGCTTCGACCGCCTGCGGGCCGAGCGCGAGGTGGCCGACGTCGAGGCCGACCGCGAGGCTGCGTCGATTCTGCGGGCGGCGGCCCGCGCGCAGGTGGCTTCGTTCTTCGCTCCGGGAACGCCCGCGGCGGGGCTCGCGGCCGCCGGCGACCTGTCCGAGGTCGCGCGGCCCGCCGCCGCCGACGTCCTGGTGGAACGGGCGCTGGCGCGCCGCGCCGACTACCGGGCCCTGGCGGCGAGCGAGAACCGCTGGGCGACGGAGCGCCGCGCGGCCGAGCGGCTGCGGATACCGGTCGCCGCGGTGACCGGTGGCCTCAAGCGCGCGGGCTTCGCAATGGCGCGCGAGTCGGGCTACAGCATCGGAGCGACCGTGAGCGTGCCGCTCTTCGACCGGGGCCAGGCGCAGGTGGCCCGCGCGGAGGCGGCACGGGCGCGGACCGGGGCGGAGCGCCGGACGCTGCGCACGCACATCGAGCGCGCGGTGCGCGTCGCCCACGGCGCGGCGTCGCGCTTCCGCGATCTGGCGGAGCGCTACCGGGTGGAATCCGTCGAGCCGGCCGCAGAGCTCGTCGCGATCGCGGAGGCGGCGTACGAAGAGGGAGAGTTCGGGATTCTGGAGCTGCTCGACGCGCATCGGGTAGCCCTCGACGCGCGGCTGCGCCACCTGGAGCTGGCGGCCGAGGCGCGCCGGGCCGTGATCGACCTCGACCGGGCCGTCGGAGGGGAGGCCACACCATGACCAGCCATGCATCGCGGCGGCGCAGCCGCCCCGTCGCACCGGCGCGCGCGGTCGGCCGCACGGGCGCCGCCAGCCGAGCGCGCCCGTTCGAGTTGACCTGCGTCCTCCTGGCCGCCTCGTGCGCAGGCGGGGCCGCACCCCCGCCTGCGGCAACCGAAGCCGAGGAGGTTGCGCCGGTCGTCGTGACCCGCTGGACCGACCGCAGCGAGCTGTTCATGGAGTATCCCCCCCTTGTGGCGGGCCAGACGAGCCGCTTCGCGATTCACTTCACCGACCTCGAGACGTTCGCGCCGGTGCGCGGGGGCGGCGCCGCGGTTCGGCTCACGGGGAGCGATACGGAGGCGTTCTCCGTGGATGCCCCGGGTCGCCCCGGGATCTTCGGCGTCGACGTCACCCCCGCCCGGGCAGGACGCTACCGCCTCGAGGTCCTGCTCGACACCGCCGCCCTCGAGGATCGTCACGATCTGGGCGACGTGATGGTGCGTCCTCCAGGGGACGCGGCGCCTGCGCCCGCGGAGGAAGCCGAAGACGGCGCGATCGCCTTTCTCAAGGAGCAGCAGTGGGCGTTCGACTTCGCGACCATCGCGGCCGAGCGCCGCGAGATCGCGGACAGCCTGCGGATCGCGGCCGAGATCGCACCGCGCACCGGCGGCCGTGCCGACGTCACGTCGCCGGTGGACGGCCGGCTGACCGCGGACCTCCCGCTCCGGCCGGTGGGGACGCCGGTCTCGCGCGACGACGTCCTGGCCGAGATCGTTCCCCACAGCGCGCACGCCGACGACCGTCCCGCGCTGCAGCTCGCGGTGGCGGAGGCCCGCAACGCCCTGGAGCTGGTGCGGGCCGCGCGCACGCGCGTCGATCGCCTGGTGGAAGCGGGCGCGCTGCCGGCCCGCCGTCGACTCGAGGCGCGCGTGGCGGAACAGACGGCCGAGGCGCGGCTGACGGCCGCCGACGCGCACCTGGCGCAGCTCGACGTGACGCGCACGGCGCAGGGCGACGGCGGCCGCGACGTCCGATTCGTGCTCCGGTCGCCGATCGGCGGCGTCGTGGCGGCGTCGGACGCGGCGCCCGGCGCGAGCGTGGCCCAGGGCGAGTCGCTGTTCCACATCGTCGCCCTCGATCGGGTGCACGTGGTGGGCTCGCTGCCGGAAGCCGCCCTCGCGCGGCTCGGAGACCTGTCCGGCGCGGAGCTGGAGGTGGCGGGCCTCGACGCCCCGGTGGTCCTCGACCGCCTGGTGTCGGTGGGCCGCGTGCTCGACGCCGACGCGCGCACCGTGCCCCTCATCTACGAGCTGCGCAACCCGGACCGGCGGCTCGCCGTGGGCCAGGCCGTCTCGCTGCGCATCTTCGCGTCGGCGGCGACCGAGGGAGTGACGGTCCCCGAGGGCGCCGTCGTCGACGATGCCGGCCAGCCTGTCGTCTTCGTGCAGGTCGGGGGCGAGAGCTTCGAGCGCCGTCCGGTGCGGCTCGGCAACCGCGAGGGCGGCTTCGTGCAAGTCGAGGGCGACCTCGAGCCCGGCGAGCGGGTGGTCACGCGCGGGGCGCCGCTCATCCGCCTGGCCGCGCTCTCGCCACAGGTTCCGGCGCACGGGCACGTCCACTGACGGGGGGCGAACGATGCTGCTCGACGCGCTGATCCAATGGGCGGTCCGCAACCGCCTGGGCGTGGTGGCGGTGGCGGCCGGCTCTCTCGTGGCGGGGGGCTACGTGGCCGCGCGCATGCCGGTCGACGTGCTGCCCGACGTGACGGCGCCGACGGTGACCGTGCTCGTCGAAGGCCACGGCCTCGCCCCCGGCGACATGGAAGCGCTCGTCACCTTCCCCATCGAGACGGCGCTCAACGGCGCGGCCGAAGTGCGGCGGGTGCGCTCGGCCACCGCCGTCGGCATCGCGGTGATCTGGGTCGACTTCGACTGGAGCGCCGACGTCTACCGCGCCCGGCAGACGGTGGTCGAGAAGCTCGCGGGGGTCGTGGCGACGCTGCCCGACGGCATCGAGCCGCCGGTGCTGGCCCCGCTCACGTCGATCATGGGCGAGATCATGTTCGTGGCCCTCGCGCCGGGACCCGCGGCCGGTGCCCCGCCGCCGTCCGCGCTCGACCTCCGGACGACGGCCGAGGTGCTCGTCCGGCGGCGTCTGCTGGCCACCCCGGGGGTATCGCAGGTGACCGTCATCGGCGGCGAGCGCCGGCAGTTCGAGGTGCTGGTCGACCCGGGGCGGCTGGCGAACTACGGCGTCGCCCTGGGCGCCGTCGAGGAAACGCTCCGGCGAGCGAGTCGCAATACGTCGGCCGGTTTTCGCCTCGCGGGCGGTCAGGAGTACCTGATCCAGGGCGCCGGGCGCGTCCGAGACATCGAAGGCATCGGCGCCACCGTCATCACGACGCGGGACACGCGGCCGATCCGCGTGCGCGACGTCGCCGAGCTGCGCGTGGGCGAGTCGCTCAAGCGGGGCGACGGATCGCGCAACGGGCGGCCGGCGGTGATCCTGGGCATCCACCGGCAGCCGGACGTCAACACCCTGGCGCTGACCCGCGAGCTCGAAACCGTGCTCGACGCGTTGCAGGCGGAGCTGCCGGCCGGCATGCAGCTCGATTCGCGCCTCTTCCGGCAGGCGGACTTCGTCGAGCTGGCGCTCGAGAACCTCAACGCCGCCCTGCGCGACGGGACGCTGCTCGTGATCCTCGTCACCCTGGCGTTCCTGGCGAACCTGCGCGCGGGCGCGATCACGCTGGTCGCCATTCCGCTCTCGCTCCTGGCCGCGGTCGCCGGGCTGCGGGCGGCGGGACTGTCGATCAACAGCATGACGCTCGGCGGATTCGTCATCGCGGTCGGCGCGCTGGTCGACGACGCGATCGTCGACGTCGAGAACGTGGCCCGGCGCCTGCGCGAGAACGCCGGCCGGCCGGAGGCGGAGCGCCGGCCGGTGCTGGAGGTGGTCTATCTCGCCAGTCGCGAGATCCGCGGATCGATCGTGGTTGCCACGCTGATCGTGATGCTGGTCTTCCTGCCGCTGTTCTTCCTCTCGGGCGTTGAGGGAAGGCTGCTGCAGCCGCTCGGCGCCGCCTATCTGATGGCCCTGTTCGCGTCGCTCGTGGTCGCGCTGACCGTCACCCCGGCGCTCTGTGCGTACCTCCTCCCCGGGGCGCGACGGATCCGCGAGGGCCGCGAAGCCCCGCTCGCCGCGTGGCTGAAGCGCGGCTACGGCCGCCTGCTGCCCCTGCTCCTGCGGAGGCCGTCGTGGGTCGTCGCCACGGCGGCGCTGCTCCTGGTGGCGGCACTCGCGTCCGTCCCGCGCATGGGACGCGCGTTCCTGCCCGCCTTCAACGAGGGCGCGCTCGTCATCAGCGCGGTCACGCTGCCGGGCACCAGCCTGGCCGAGTCGAACGCCATCGGCGGGGTCATCGAGCGGCTCCTGCTCGACGTGCCGGAGGTGGCGGCCACCGCGCGCCGGACCGGCCGCGCGGAACGGGACGAGCACGTGCAAGGTGTCGAGTCGTCCGAGATCGACGTGCGGCTCGTTCCGGAAGGACGACCGCGGGAGGTCGTCCTGGCCGAGATCCGGGACCGACTGTCCCTCGTGCCCGGCACGAACGTAACCATCGGCCAACCGATCTCGCACCGCATCGACCACATGATGTCGGGCGCCCGCACCGACCTGGCGGTCAAGGTCTTCGGCGACGACGTGGCGACGCTCCGGGCCCTGGGGAGCCAGGTGGTAACCGCGATCCAGAGCGTCCCCGGCCTGGTCGACCTGGCTCTCGAGCCCCAGACCGACATCCCGACCGTCCGGGTCGGCTTCGATCGGGCGGCGCTCGCTCGCCACGGGATGCCGGCCGGCGAGGCCGCCGCGACCCTCGAGACCGCCCTGCTCGGGCGCCGCGTCGGCCAGATCCTCGACGGAGGGATGGTGGTGCCGCTCGTCCTGCGCTACCGCCCCAGCGAGCGCCAGGATCTCGACGCCATGTGGCAGACGCGGCTCGACATGCCGCAGGGGGCCCGCGTGCCGCTCGGCAGCCTCGCCAGCATCGCCGAGGACCGGAGCCCGAACTTCATCGGGCGCGAGAACGCCCAGCGGCGCATCCTCGTCAGCGCCAACGTCGCGGGCCGCGACCTCGGCAGCGTCACCTCCGACGTGCGGGAGCGCGTGGCGGCCGCGGTTGCGATGCCCGCGGGCTACCGCGTCGAGTACGGCGGCGAGCTCGAGGCCGCCACGGCCGCCACGCGCCTCCTGCTGGGGCTGGGCATCGGGGCCGTCGCCGGCATCTTCCTCCTGCTCCTCGCCGCGTTCCGGTCCGCCCGCGACGCCGCGGTGGTGATGGTCAACCTCCCGCTGGCGCTCATCGGCGGCGTGGCCGGGGTGTTCCTCGGCGACGGCGTGCTGTCGATCGCCGCGCTCATCGGCTTCATCGCCCTGTTCGGCATCGCGGCCCGCAACGGGATCATGCTCGTGCGCGGCATCCGGAGGCTGCGGCAGGAGGGCGCCGTCGACCTCGAGACCGCCGTGGTCCAGGGCTCGGTCGACCGCCTGGTTCCCATCCTGATGACGGCGCTCTCGACCGGGCTGGGGCTGCTGCCCGCGGCCATCGCCTTCGGCGAGGCGGGCAGCGAGATCCAGGCCCCGCTGGCGCTGGTCATCGTCTGCGGCCTGCTGTCGTCCACTGCGCTGAACATGCTCGTCGTGCCGGCGGTCTACGCGATGACCGCCCGTCGCGGGGCGCCCTGACGGGCGCGATCTGTACAATCCGCACGATGCAGCCGGCACCCACTGCCGAGGCGTACGTAGAGTTCACCGGGGTCAACAAGAGCTTCGACGGGGTGACCCGCGTGGTCGCGGACCTCGATCTCAGCGTGCGGAAGGGCGAGTTCCTGACGCTCCTCGGGCCGTCGGGGTCCGGCAAGACCACCTGCCTGATGATGCTCGCCGGCTTCGAGACGCCGACGTCGGGCGCCATCCGCATCGACGGGCAATCCGTGCACCAGTTGCCGCCGCGCCGCCGCGGGATCGGCATGGTGTTCCAGAACTATGCCCTGTTCCCGCACATGACGGTGGGGGCCAACCTGGCCTTCCCGCTCGAGGTGCGCGGGGTCGGGCCGGCGGAGCGCCGCGATCGGGTCGGGCGGGCGCTCGAGCTCGTCCGGCTGGCGGGGCTCGAGGGCCGGCGCCCGGGCCAGCTCTCCGGCGGGCAGCAGCAGCGCGTCGCGATCGCCCGCGCGCTGGTGTTCGAGCCGCGACTCGTGCTGATGGACGAGCCGCTCGGCGCGCTGGACCGCCGGCTGCGGGAGGAGCTGCAGTACGAGATCCGCCGCATCCATCAGAACCTCGACGTCACGATGCTCTATGTCACGCACGATCAGCAGGAAGCGATGGTGATGTCGGATCGGGTCGCCGTCTTCCGCGCGGGGCGGATCGAGCAGATCGCGTCGCCGGAGGGGCTCTACGAGGAGCCGCGGCGGTCGTTCGTGGCCCGCTTCATCGGCGAGAACAACCGGCTGCGGGGGCGCGTCGACGCCGTCCGCGACGAGCTCTGCCACGTGACCGTCGCCGGCGAGACGGTGCAGGCGCTGCAGGTGGCGCAGTGCGGGCCCGGCGACGCGACGACGCTCTCCATTCGTCCCGAACGCGTCTCCATCGCCCCCCGGCCCGGCCTCTACACCAACGAGTACGAGGCGCGGGTGGAGGACGTGACGTTCCTCGGCGACCACCTGCGGGTCCGCGTCACGGTCTGCGGCTCGTCGGACTTCATCGTCAAGATCCCGAACCTGGTGGGACACGGCGGCGTGCTCGTCGGCGACCGCATCCGGATCGGCTGGACGCCGACCGACTGCCGCGCCCTCGACGCCGACCCCGCGGACGCGGAGGCAGCGGCATGAGCCGGGCATCACGAGCACGCTCCGAGGAGCGCGTTGGGCGTCAGGGCGGCCGTGGCGTCCGGGTCGCGACGCTGGCCGTCCTGGCCGCGGTCGCCGGCTCCGCGGCGGGATGCGTCACCGAGGCGGGGCCGTCGCTCACCGTGGTCTCGTGGGGCGGCTCCTACGCCCGCGCCTGCGTCCTGGGCTACCACGAGCGCTTCACGGCCGAGACGGGCATCGAGATTCGCCTCGAGAGCTACAACGGGGGCCTCGCGCAGGTCCGCGCGCAGGTCGAGACGGGGAACGTCCACTGGGACGTCGTCGACGTCGAGATCGCCGACGCGGTGAGCGGCTGCGACGAGGGCATCCTCGAGCCCATCGACCCCGCCATGCTGCCGGCGGCCCCCGACGGGACGCCCGCGGCGGACGACTTCTTCCCGGCCGCGCTGACCGAGTGCGCCGTGGGCACGTCGTTCTTCTCCACCATCTACGCCTACCACCCCGAGCGCTTCCCGGACGAGCCGCCGGCGACCATCGACGACTTCTTCGACCTCGAGCGCTTCCCCGGCCGCCGGGGCATGCGCCGCGTCCCGCACGTGAACCTGGAGTTCGCGCTGATCGCGGACGGCGTGCCGGTCGACGAGGTCTACACCACGCTCGACACCCCGGAGGGCGTCGCGCGCGCCTTCCGCAAGCTGGACACCGTCAAGGACGAGGTCGTCTGGTGGGAGGCGGGGGCGCAGCCGCCGCAGATGCTCGCCGACGGCGAGGTCGTGATGAGCACCGCCTACAACGGGCGCATCTTCAACGCCCAGGTGGCGGAGAACCAGCCCTTCGTCATCGTCTGGGACGGGCAGGTCTACGACGTCGGCCCGCTCGCCATCGTCGCCGGCACGCCCAACCTGGAGGCGGCGCGCCGGTTCCTCGCCTTCGCGTCGACGCCGGAGTCGATGGCGCGCGTCGGCAGCTACATCTCCTACAGCCCGGCGCGGCGCTCGGGCGTGCCGCTCATCACGACGCACGCCGAGACCGGCATCGAAATGGACCCCCACATGCCGCTCACGCCGGAGCACCTCACCCGCGCGCTGGCCAACGACTGGGAGTGGTGGAGCGATCACGCCGACGAGATGAACGAGCGGTTCAGCGCATGGCTCGCGCAGTGAGCGGCGCGCCTGCGCCATCCGGATCTCTCGCAGGGCACCGTCCGAGGCTGCGCGCGGCGGGATTGACGCTCCCTCTCGTCGTGTTCATCGGGGTGACGTTCGTCGCCCCACTCGGGACGATGCTCGTCCGGAGCGTATACGACCCGGTGGTGGCGGACGCGCTCCCCGACACCCTCGAACGGCTTCGCGACTGGGATGGAACCGGCGCGCCGAACGAACGGGTGTACGAGGCGGCGGCGCGGGAACTGCTCGTGGCGCGGGAGGCCCGCGTGCTGGGCCGCGTGGCGAGCCGCGTCAACCGCGTACGCGGCGGCCTGCGCAGCGTCTTCGTCCGGACGGTTCGCCGGCTGCGCGAGGTCGACCGCGGCCCCTGGCGCGAGGCGCTCGTCGGGATCGACGCGGCCTGGGGCGAGGACGCAACCTGGCACGCCATCCGGACCGCGGGAGACCGCCTGACCTCCCGCCACTACCTGAACGCCGTCGACCTCCAGCGCCTCCCCGACGGGACGATCGCGCGGCAGCCGGCCGAACGCCGCATCTACGTGGCCCTGCTCGGCCGCACGCTGCTGGTCAGCCTCGGCATCACCGTGCTCTGCCTGCTGCTGGGCTACCCGGTGGCGCATCTCATCGCGCACGCGCCCCCGCGGCGGGCGGGCCTGCTGCTGGCGCTCGTGCTCGTCCCGTTCTGGACGTCGCTCCTCGTCCGCACGACGTCCTGGATCGTGCTGCTCCAGACCCAGGGAGTGATCAACGACCTGCTGGTGGCGCTCGGCCTCGTCGGCGACGACGGCCGTGTCGCCCTCATCTACAACATGACCGGCACCGTGGTCGCGATGACCCACGTGCTGCTGCCGTTCATGGTGCTGCCGCTCTACTCGGTCATGCGCACCATCCCGCCGCAGCAGATGAGCGCCGCCGCGTCGCTCGGCGCGAGCCCCGCGCTGGCGTTCCGCCGCGTCTACGTGCCGCAGACGCTCCCCGGCATCGGAGCCGGGTCGCTGCTGGTGTTCATCCTGGCCATCGGCTACTACATCACGCCGGCCCTGGTCGGCGGCCAGAGCGGCCAGCTCATCTCCAACTTCATCGCCTACCACATGCAGACCTCGCTGAACTGGGGCCTCGCGGGAGCGCTGGGGGCGATCCTGCTGGCCTCGGTCGCCGTGCTCTACGTGGTCTTCGACCGCCTGGTCGGCCTGGACCGGATGAGGCTGGGGTGACGAGGGCCGGGAGAGCGGCGGGGCTCGTCCGAACCGCGTTCGTGCGCGGCGGCGCGGCCGCCGGCGGGGGGCTCGCGCGCCGGCCGCCAGCGGGGGCGCTGCTTCAGGGCGCCTTCTGCGCGCTCGTCTTCGCCTTTCTCGTGGCCCCCATCCTGGTCATCATCCCCCTCAGCTTCAACGCCGAGCCCTACTTCACCTTCACCGAGGGGATGCTGCGCCTCGATCCCGAGGCATGGTCGCTGCGCTGGTACCGGCAGATCGTCGACGACGACACGTGGGCTCTCGCCCTCGCCAACAGCCTGTTCATCGGAATCGCCGCCACCGCGTTGGCGACGGGTCTGGGAACGCTCGCCGCCCTGGGCCTCGCGAGCCCCGCCATGCCGCTGCGCCGGGCCGCGATGGGACTGCTCATCTCGCCGATGGTGACGCCGCTCATCATCGCCGCGGCGGGGATGTTCTTCTTCTACTCGACGGTGGGCCTCGCCCAGTCGCACCTGGGCCTCATCCTGGCGCACGCGGCGCTGGGAACGCCCTTCGTCGTCATCACGGTGACGGCCACGCTCTCGACCTTCGACGTCAACCTGACCCGCGCCGCGGCGAGCCTCGGCGCGAGCCCGCTGCTGGTCTTCCGCCGCATCCAGCTTCCGCTGATCGCCCCCGGCGTCGTCTCCGGGGCGCTCTTCGCGTTCGCCACCTCGTTCGACGAGGTGGTGGTGGTCCTCTTCATGGCGGGAACGAACCAGCGCACGATCCCCCGCCAGATGTGGACCGGCGTCCGCGAGCAGATCAGCCCCGCCATCCTCGCCGTGGCGACGTTCCTGATCGTCTTCGCGGTCGTGCTCCTCGCCACCGTGGCGTGGTTGCGAGCGCGGGCGGGCGGCGAGCGGAGATGACGGCCCGACCGGGGCGGCGGCTGGGTGTCAGCCCGCCGCCCCTGCCATCCAACCCAGCAGCCGCCCTTCGATGGTCGCGGCGAGGCCCGGCACGAACAGCACGGCGAGGATCACCACGATCACGAGGCCGACGGCCCAAGCCAGCAGCCTCACCGCGACCCTCCGCTCGTTCCCGAAGCCCGGGGAGCCAGTTCGAAGAGCCACGTGTCCCCGGACTCGACGGCGCCTGGGTCGCCCCCGCCGTACTTGCGGCCCAGCTCGGCCGTGACGCCCTCGATGACGTCCGATCCCGAACGAATGCGCACGAGCGTGCGCTCGTAGCGCTTCCCCTCGATCCGCACCACGGCCCGCCCGTCCCGCTCTGCCTGCGCCGGCCACCGCTTCCACAGCCGGCCGAGGAAGCTGCCCATGTAGCCGGACACGACGTAGAGCTTGCCGTCGTGGTCGGCGATGAACACCACGCGGGACCGCGGAGGCTCGACGAGCTGCAGGTCGGCGAGCGCAACGTCCCCCACGAAGCTCCAGTCCGGCTCGGGGCCGGTCACGAGCTCGCCGTCGACGAGCGGGCCGCCGCCGAAGAACGCCGACGGCGGGTCGGCGCCTCCGGAGGCGACGGCCAGCGTGCCGACCGCGACCACCGGGATCAGGATGAGGACTCCGAGAGCAATCAGCACTCTGCGGACCAGCGCCGACGCGAGCAGGTCGTTCATGACCCCGGCTCCTGTTGACCGGTTCCGGAAGGGCCGAACGGCCCGAGCGTAGCCGCGCTGCACCGGGGTGTCAACGGCCGCCCGGCGCGCCCGATCCCCGGCCGGCCCGCCGTGGACCATCGCTGCCGGCCCAGACTCCCGGCGGCGCGGTACGATCCCGCACGTGAGGCAACGCGCGCGGCCGGCACGGCCGACGTCGGATTCGACCCGGCCGGCCCGGCGCGACGCCGCCGGCGCGGCGCTGCGGGCGCTGCACGCGGAGCTCCCCCCCACCACACGTCTCGCGACGCCGATCGTAGTGGCCGAGCTGGGATGGATAGCGATGGGGCTCGTGGACCTCGCGATGGTCGGACGGCTGGGGCCCGCCGCGATCGGGGCGGTGGGCATCGGCAGCGTCCTCTTTCTCGCGGTGGTCGTGTTCGGCATCGGCATGCTGCTCGGTCTCGATACCGTGGTCGCGCGGGCCTACGGCCGCGGGCGTCTCGGGGAGTGCCGCCGGTGGCTCGTTCAGGGAACCTGCCTCGCCCTGGCGCTCTCCCTGCCGCTGACCCTCGTCGCCGGAGCGGTGGCCGCGAGCCTCGACCGCTGGGGCCTGGAACCCGCGGTGGAGCGGCTCGCGGTGCCGTACTTCTCGATCGTCCTTCTGAGCGTCCTGCCGCTGCTGCTCTACACCGCGTTCCGCCGGTACCTCCAGGCGAGCGGACTCGCCACGCAGGTGACGGCGGCTCTCATCACCGCCAACGCGATCAACGCCGCCGCCAACTGGCTGCTCGTCTTCGGCAACCTGGGTCTGCCTGCGCTGGGAGTCGATGGTGCGGGCTGGGCCACCTGCGTATCCCGCGTGTACCTGGCGTCGTTTCTCGCCGTGGCGATTCTCCTTCACGCCCGCCGAAGTCCCGCCGGCCCGTGGCCGCGGCTCCGCCCGGAACGTCGCCGCCTGCGCCGCCTGGTCGCGCTCGGTCTGCCCGCGGCGGCGCAGGTGACGCTGGAGTTCGGGGTCTTCGCGGCGGTCACCGCCCTGGCGGGGCGCCTGGAGGCGGTCACGCTGGCTGCCCATCAGATCGTGCTCAACGTGGCCAGCGTGACCTTCATGGTGCCGCAGGGCGTGGGCGCGGCCGGCGCGGTCCGCGTGGGCCATGCGGCGGGGCGGCGCGACCCGTCCGGCGTGCGGCGGGCGGGGTGGGCCGCGCTCGCCCTCGGAGGCGGCTTCATGAGCGCCGCCGCGGTGTTCTTCGTGGCGACACCGCACCCCATCCTGCGCCTGTACACCAGCGACCCGGCCGTGATGCGCGTCGGCGTGACGCTGCTCCTGGTGGCCGCGTTCTTCCAGCTCTTCGACGGGCTGCAGGCGGTCGCGACCGGGGCGCTGCGCGGCCTGGGGGACACGCGCACGCCCATGGTGAGCAATCTCGCCGGGCACTGGATCGTCGGCCTCCCGGTCGGCTACGTGCTCTGCTTCGGGGCCGGCTGGGGCATCGTCGGCCTGTGGGTCGGGTTGTCGATCGGCCTGACCTTCGTCGGCGCGGCCCTGGTGCTCATCTGGTGGCGTCGGACGCGCTCCCCGAGCCACTGATCGAGCGCGTCGAAGGCACCGGGAACCGCTGGCGCTTGCACCCTCCCGCTTCCTGTGCTACTAGCTACCGATGCATTACGGACGATCCCGGCCGTCGCTCCCCCTGGCGGTCGCCGGCGCACTCGCGCTCACCGTCCTGACCGTGGCCGCGGTCCTGACCGTGGCCGCGCCGGCCGCGGGGAGCCCGCAGTCGCGCCACTCCGGCGCCCTCGAGACGGCCTCGCCGCGGGCGCTGCTCGATCGCTACTGCGTCACGTGCCACAACCAGCGGCTCCAGACCGCCGGCCTGACGCTGGATACGATGGACCTCGAAGCGGTTGCGGCCCGGCCCGAGGTGTGGGAGAAGGTCGTCCGCAAGCTCCGGGCCGGCCTCATGCCGCCGGCGGGGCGGCCTCGCCCCGCCGCGCACGAGTACGACCACATCGCCCACTGGCTGGAGTCCAGGCTCGACCGGGCCGCGGCCGCCGATCCGCATCCCGGTCGATCGCAGGTGCTCCATCGCCTGAATCGCACGGAGTACGTCAACGCGATTCGCGACCTGCTCGCGCTGGAGATCGACGGCGCGGAGCTGCTTCCGGCCGACGACGCGAGCTACGGGTTCGACAACATCGCCTCCTCGCTCCGGATGTCACCGACCCACCTGGACCGCTACCTGGCGGCGGCGCGCAAGATCAGCCGCGCCGCGGTCGGGCGGGCCGCCGCACCGCCCACGACGCGGGTCTACACGGTCCCGGGCGATCTCTCGCAGGAGCGCCACCTGGAGGGCCTTCCGTTGGGCACGCGCGGCGGCCTGCTGGTACGGCACTACTTCCCGAGGGACGGGGAGTACGAGATCCGGGCCAAGCTGGCCCTGGACATCCTGGACAACATCCCGCGCTACGACCACACGCACGAGCTGGAGATCCGGCTCGACGGCGAGCGGGTCGAGCGGTTCACGTTCGCGGGCGAGCCGGACGCCGCGGACCTCGAGGCGCAACCGATCCTCGACGTCGATCTGGCCGGACACCGCCGTAACCTCGACTCCGATTGGCGCGTGCGCGTCGCCGTGCCGGCCGGCCCGCACGACCTGGCCGCCGCGTTCCTCGGGAGGGCGGAGGTCCTCACGGAGGCGACGCGGACCGGGGCGCTCCAGCCGCTTCGCCTCGCCCTCAAGGAACCCCTCGTGCGGCCCTACGCAGGCGGGTTCTTCAACGACGAGGCACGGACGGCGCCCTACCTCGCGAGCCTCACCGTCACGGGACCGTTCCTGGCCGGCGGACCGGGCGAGACGCCGAGCCGCAAGCGAATCTTCCTCTGCACGCCGGCAGTCGTCGAGGACGAGGAGCCCTGCGCAGGGCGAATTCTCGCGGCATTGTCGCGCCGCGCCTACCGGCGGCCGCCGAGCGCGGCGGAGCTGGACCGCCTGCTGTCCCGGTACCGGGACGGACGGCGCGCGGGCGGCTTCGAGGCCGGGATCGAGCTCGCGCTGCGGCACCTGCTCAGCCATCCCGCCTTTCTGTTCCGCGTCGAGGGCGAGCCACCGGGCATCGCGCCCGGCACGACCTACCGGATCGGCGACCTGGAGCTGGCCTCCCGGCTGTCGTTCTTCCTCTGGAGCACCATTCCGGACGAGGAGCTCCTCGACCTGGCGGAACGCGGCCGGTTGCGCGAGGGCGCGGTGCTGGAGGACCAGGTGCGGCGGATGGTGGCCGACCCGCGTTCCGACGCCTTTGTGGCCAACTTCGCGGGGCAGTGGCTGTACCTGCGGAACCTGCCCGAGGTGAAGCCGGACGAGAAGCGCTATCCCGAGTTCGACGAAGGCCTGCGGCGCGCCATGCGGCGCGAGGCGGAGCTCTTCTTCGAGAGCGTTCTCCGGGAGGACCGGAGCGTGCTGGATCTCCTGACCGCCGACTACACCTTCGTGAACGAGCGGCTGGCGCTGCACTACGGGATCCCCGCCGTCCGGGGCAGCCACTTCCGGCGGGTGAGGCTGGCCGACGACAGAAGGCGCGGGCTGCTCGGCAAGGGGGCGGTACTGGCCGCCACGTCGTATTCCCACCGCACGTCGCCCGTGCTGCGAGGAAAGTGGATTCTGGAGAATCTGCTCGGGACGCCGCCGCCCCCACCACCGCCGGACGTGCCGGATCTGAAGGGCGACGACGACGCCGGCCGGGTGCTGTCGATGCGGGACCGGATGGTGCAGCATCGCGCCAATCCCGCCTGCGCGAGCTGTCATGCCATGATGGACCCGCTCGGTCTGGCCCTCGAGAACTTCGACGCGGTCGGTCGTTGGCGTTCGCGGAGCGAGGCCTGGACGCCGATCGACGCCTCGGGAACGATGCTCGACGGGACGGCGTTCGACGGCGTCGACGGGTTGCGGGAAGCGTTGCTCCGGCGCTCCGACGTGTTCGTCACGACCCTGACCGAGAAGCTGCTCACCTATGCACTGGGGCGGGGCCTGACCCATGCCGACGCACCCGCCGTCCGCGGGATCGTGCGGGCAGCCGCCGCCGAGGACTATCGCTTCGATGCGCTGCTGACCGGCATCGTCAGGAGCCTCCCGTTCCAGGCGCGGCGGTCTGGCGGGACGGCGCCGGCGCTGCCGGTCGCGTCGGCGCCGACGGATGGGGCGCCGACGGATGCAGCGGCACCGCGCGTCGCCGCGGGACGGTAGAGTCTGCCGCTCCGGCGCAGCCCGCGGGGGCACGCCGGTGCGCGTCCGGGGACCGGGATCGGGAGAAGGAGCACCGGGGTGATCATCACGAAGAAGACGCTCTCGCGGCGGACGATGCTGCGGGGACTGGGTGCGGCGGTGGCCCTGCCGCTGCTGGACGCGATGGTGCCGCCGCTCACGGCGCTGGCGCGAACCCCGGCCACGCCGGCCCGGCGGCTCGGGTTCGTATACATCCCGAACGGCGTGTCGATGAACCCGGACGTGAACAACTGGAAGCCCGTGGGCACCGGGCCGGACTTCGAGCTCTCGCCCATCCTGTCGCCGCTTGCGCCGCACCGCGACCACCTCACGGTCGTGAGCGGCCTCGCCCAGCGGCAGGCGGAGGCGTTCAACGACGGCGGCGGCGACCACTCGCGCGCGAGCGCGGGTTACCTCAGCGGGGTCCATGCCGTGCAGGCGCAGGGGGTGAACGTGCGCGCCGGGACGACGGCCGACCAGATCGCCGCCGCCACGCTGGGGCGCGACACGCCGCTGCCGTCGCTGGAGCTGGCCGTCGACAGCGGCGACATGGTCGGCAACTGCGACAACGGCTACGACTGCGCCTACCTCAATACGATCTCCTGGCGGACACCCACGACGCCGCTCCCGATCGAGCGCAACCCGGCCGTGGTCTTCGAGCGGCTCTTCGGCGACGGAGGCACCGCAGCCGAGCGGCGCGCCGAGGTGCGCACGGACCGCAGCATCCTCGACGACGTGACCGCCGACATCGCCGCGCTGCAGCAGGCGGTGGGACCCACCGACCGCGCTCGCGTCGACGAGTACCTGGAGGCGGTGCGCGAGATCGAGCGCCGGCTGCGGACGGCGGACCGGACCGCGGCCCGCGAGCTGCCGCCGTTCGAGCGCCCGACGGGGATTCCCGAGGATTTCGGCGAGCACGCCGCCCTGATGTTCGACCTGCAGTGGCTGGCGTACCAGGCCGACGTCACGCGCGTGACGACGTTCATGCTGGGCCGGGAGCTCGGAGGCCGGTCCTACCCCGAGCTCGGCATCCCCATGAATCACCACGGGCTCTCCCACCACCGGGACGATCCGGAGAACCTTGCGAACCTGGCGAAGATCAACACGTACCACATGGAGCTGTTCGCCTCGTTCGTGGAGAAGCTCCGGTCGACGCCGGACGGGGACGGCTGCCTGCTGGACCACGTCAGACTGCTGTACGGCGGAGGGATCAGCAATCCCAACCAGCACGAGCACTTCGACCTTCCCATTGCGCTGGTGGGCGGTGTCGGGCGGCCGGGCGGACGGCATCTCGAGATCGCGGAGACACCGCTGGCCAACCTGCTGCTGGCGATGCTGGATTGGGCCGCCGTTCCGGTGGACCAGCTCGGCGACAGCACGGGACGGCTCCGCGTCGAACCGCTGTCGGGGATCTGAGGACGGCCGATGACGGAACACCCAGGCCTGCGGCGGCGACGGGGAGTGCCCGCTCGGGGGCGGGCCGGCGGAGCTGGCGCTGCGCCGATCGGCCGGCGGCGCCGGGCACGGTGGACGCAACGCCTGCGCCGAGCGGCCGTCCTGCTGCTCGCCGTCGCCTGTTTGGGCACCGCCCCGCGCGAACTGCCGCTCGTGGAAGCGGTCAAGGCGGGCGGCGAGGAGTCGGTTCGCGCGTTGCTCGAACGCGGGATCGACGTGAACGCCGCGGCGGCCGACGGCGCCACCGCCCTGCACTGGGCGGTGCGCGGGGAGCGGGCCTCCGTCGTCGGCCTGCTGATCGCCGCCGGCGCCGACGTCACGGCCGCCAACGACTACGGGGTGACGCCGCTGTCGCTGGCCGCGCTCACCGGCAACGCCGGCGTCATCAGAAAGCTGCTCGAGGCGGGCGCCGACGCCAACGAAGCCACGGTGGGCGGCCAGCGGGCGCTCATGACGGCCGCGCGGACCGGGGACGTCGCCTCCGTCCGTGTCCTGCTGGCCCACGGCGCGGACGTCGACGCGCGGGACGACACGCACGGCCAGACGGCGCTGATGTGGGCGGCCGCCGAAGGCGACGCCGGCGTCGTGGAGGCATTGGTCCGAGCGGGAGCTGACGTCCATGCCCGCACCGGGCACGGCTTCACGGCGTTCCTGTTCGCGGCGCGGGCGGGGCGCATCGCAGCGGCCCACGTCCTGCTCGCGGCCGGCGCCGGCGTGGACGAGTCGCTGCCGAACGGGGTGACGCCGCTGCTGCTCGCGATCACCAACCTGAACTACGAGCTCGCGGCGTTCCTGCTGCGCGAGGGCGCGGACCCGCAGTCGGACGCGGTCGGGTGGTCGGCGCTGCACCAGTTGTCCTGGAGCCGACGGCCCACCGTCGGGTTCAACAACCCCGAGCGGCTGCACCGCGACCACGTCTCGGCGCTGGATCTCGGCCGCCTGCTCCTGGCCGCCGGGGCAGACCCGAACGCCCGCATCCGGAAGGACCTGCGCGACGCTCCCCGGCAGCGCAGCACCGGGGGCACGGGCGCGACGCCGTTCTTTCTGGCCGCGCGGACGGGCGACGTCGAGCTTATGCGCCTCCTCCTCCAGTACGGCGCCGATCCGTTCCTGCCGACCGCCAACTGCCGGACGCCGCTGATGGCCGCGGCCGGGGTCGGGGTCTCTCCCGGCCAGGACCCGGGCACGAACGAGGAGGCGCTCGAGGCGTTTACGCTGCTGCTCGAACTCGGCGGCGACATCCTGGCCGCGGATGCGGGCGGCGAGACGGCTCTCCACGGCGCGGCCGAACGCGGCGCCAACCCGATCGTGCAACTGCTCGTGGATCGGGGCGCGGACCTCGAAGCGATCAACGAACGGGGGTGGACGCCGCTGACGATTGCGGAGGGAGTCGTGCGGGGCGTGGTCTTCAAGCAGCAGCCCCACACCGCGGCCCTGCTGCGCCGCCTGATGGAGGCCCGCGGGCTCGGCACGGCGACGGCGGCCGGAGCGTGCCCGACCTGCGACGAGGACGACTTCGATCCGTACAATCCCCCCGCGCGGCAGCCCTGCGCCATCGATTGACGGAGGCTCGCACCGGGCCCCGCACGACGATTGCCCTCCCGCGTCGTGCGGATTGCCACGGATCACCAGGGACGGAACGGCCGATGGACATGCACGAACGATGCGACGAGCGCTTCGGGAACGTCCACGACGTCTTCGCACGCAGCTTCGCTAGCGTCCGCACGACGAACCTCGTCGCAATGCGCCGAGTGATCGCGGGACTGCTCATCGGCGGCTGTCTCGTCGCCGGAAGCGTTCAGGCACAGGCGCAGGACCTGCAGGCAGCCGCGCCGGAGTCGGTGGGGCTCTCGTCGGAACGGCTGGAGGAGGCGACGCGCGGGCTCCGGGCACACGTGGACGCCGGAGACATCGCCGGCGTCGTGGCCGCCGTCGCGCGCAACGGGCGGCTCGTGTATCTCGAGTCCCTCGGCGAGCTGGACCGCGAGCGCGGCCTCGCGATGCGCGACGACGCGCTGTTCCGCCTCTACTCGATGACGCGCCCCATCACCAGCCTGGCCGCGATGATCCTCTGGGAGGAGGATCGCTTCGATCTCGACGATCCCGTTGCCCGCTATCTGCCGGAGTTCGCAGACCAGCGGGTCTTCGTCGACGCGTCCAGTCCCGACATGGATGCGAGCCGGCCGCGGCGCACCGAGATGACCGTCGAGCACCTCCTGCTGCACACCTCCGGGCTGGGCAGCCGGAGCTCGCCCATCTACCGCGCGGAGCAGGTCCGCCTGCGCTCCATAACGCTGCCCCGGATGGTCGGCAACGCCGCCCGCGTGCCGCTCTTCGAGGACCCGGGGACGCGCTGGCGCTACGGCATCTCCACCACCATCCTCGGCCGGCTCGTCGAGATCTGGTCCGGCACGGCGTTCGACGAGTTCCTTCGGGAGCGCGTCTTCGGGCCCCTCGGGATGACGGATACCGTGTTCCGGGTCGATGCCGATCGAGGCGACCGCTTCGGACCGGCCTACCGCCCGGGACCCGACGGCGAGCTTCGGCCGTACGCCATCGAGGCGGTGCCCTTCACCGAGCCGCCGGCCCTGATCGAGGGCGGCGTCGGCCTGGTCTCCACGGTCCGGGACTACCTGCGCTTCGCCCAGATGTTCCTGAACGGCGGCGAGCTCGACGGCGTGCGCGTCCTGCAGCCCGACACCGTCGCCCTGATGACCGTCAACCGCATACCCGACGCCCTCCTGCCGATCGGCTTCGGCACCCCGCAGCCCGGCCGCGGGTGGACCCTCGGATTCTCCGTCGTGATGGACGCCGACGCGTCACCGCTGCCCGTCCGCGAGGGCACCTTCTGGTGGGACGGCTCCTCCGGCACGCGGTTCTTCATCGATCCGGTGGAGAACATGGTCATCGTGATCATGGCCGCGGCGTCGCCGGCGCATGGGAACGGGTTCCGGCAGAACTTCACCGAGGCGGTCTACCGGGCGCTCGTGGACTGACGCTGTGGGAGCCGCTTGGGGCTCTCAAGGACCGACGCTGGGTGAACTCGGCATCCATTACGGCGCGGTTGCGGGTCCGCGCAGCAGAGAAGCCGATCGACCGGCCCCTCGCGGATTGCCGGCAACCGGGTGCGGGCGTACAGTGGAACCGGCATGCCGAGCAGGGACGCCCAGTGGATCATCGGAGTCATCGTTGGCGCGGTCATCGCCCTGAGCGTTCAGATCGCCGGAGTTCGCACAGATCAGCGTTCGCAGTTCGCTGAAATCCGGACAGACATCCGGCGTCTCGATGATCGGGTTCGCGGCGTCGAGGTTGAGTTCGGGAAGGTGGATCAGCGGCTCGCTACACTCGAGAGGCTGCACCTGCCCACGCCTGGACGGCACCCCGACGGCCGATCCGTTCTCGCAGTGGCGCCACGGCAGGGAGGAGGAGCACGTCGACGAAGTCGCGGATCTCACTCCGCCCTGCCAGCGCCAGCACTTTGTTGACCGCTGCGTCGGTGTCGTGGAGGCGATACCCGAAGCGTTCGTCCTGCTGTAGCGGATAGAAGCGGAAGGCGCTGTCCTGGGCCCACTCAACGGCATAGCCGGGCCGCAACGAGGAACCCCTTCCGCCCACCGTTCTGACGCAGCCCGCGCACGATCTCCGGAACGTCGCGGAGGGTGACCCGCAGGTCGGGGTCCAGATACCAGAAGCACTGCGCGTAGAAGTCGCGGAACGCCCCGCGGGCCTCGCGGACCCGGACCATGTCCCGCGCGTCCGCGGACAACAGGCGGCCGCTCCACGATCCGCGCCGGCGGACGGGCGGATCGAGCCTCTCGATGGTCCGGGCGCTAGTCGCGTAGACCAGGATCCGCGTCATCCCACACGTCCTCGTGCCGCAGCAGCTTGCCCGCCTGCGCGTCCGCCAGGCCCTGTCGGATCGATTGCCCCAAGTCCTGATCCGCGAGGATGTCCAGCGTCTCGATGAGCCCCTCGTAATCGGACAACGGGAGCAGCACGGCTACAGGCCTTCCGGAACGAGTGATGATCACCTCGTCGCCGAGCTCCTCGACGTCGGCGAGGAGCCTGGCGAGATGGGTCCTGGCTTCCGACAGCGGGACGGTGGGCACCTGATCACCCCTTCGGGCGGGATTATAGGTCTTGTGTCTGGTCCACTACGGGAGAGCCCGTGTGCTACGGAAAGACGTACTCCAGCGAACCCGCCGGGACGCCGGCGAGCAACAGCACGATCCGACCCGCCGCACTGCCGTACTGCTGCCGGTATCGATCGCGGATGGCGGTCAGATCGAACTCGTAGTCCGTGGTGAGCCACGCCTCGCACGGGTCGCCGTGCGCATCGTGGGCCAGGTGGACGGCGAGTCGCACCGGCGACGACGCCATGAACGTCGCCGCGGCGACCAGAGTGAACTCGTGCTCCGCGCAGCCGCCACCGTACGACAGGTTCAGCGTCAGCGTGTCGTCGACAATCCGGGCGGCGTTCAGCGCGTAATCATCGTCGCCCAGGTCTCCGGGCGTGTCCGACACGATCACGGTTCCCGACTGCGCGCCGTTCGACGTCGTATCGCCCGGGGTCACGACGACGGCGTCATCGAGCGAGCTGGGTTCCATCGGCCCGCGCTCGCAACCGGCGGAGACGACGAAGAACAGGACGAGGACAGACGCCCACGCCGCGGCCGGGAGTCCTCGCGGACATCCAGACGTCGCTGACTTGCACATGTCCCCGAGCGTATCGCAGACGGGGCCAGGGCGCCCGGACGCAAGCCGGTTCGCTCGCGTCTGCGCCGGTGGCCGACGGCGACGATCGGGAATGCAGGTGCGCAGCCCGCGCTGACGGCGGCGAGGTCAATGGAAGTCCCGGCTGCCGACCGTCGTCGGGCGGGTGGGGATCTCCGGCGCCCAGAGGGCCTCGGCCACGAGGTGGACGACGTCCGATTCCACCTGCAGCTTGCCGCTCACCCCGAGGAACGACGCGGTCCGGGCGAGCACCGCGTAGTCGTCGAACACCTGCTTCCAGATCACGACGTTCACGAAGCCGGTCTCGTCCTCGAGCGTCATGAAGGTGACGCCGGACGCGGTGCCGGGGCGTTGCCGGCAGATGACGAGGCCGGCGTAGCGCACCTCGCGGCCGTCGGGCATCCCGGCGACGGTGCGGGCGTCGGGCAGCTTCTGCCCGGCCAGCGCCTCGCGCAGCGGGGCCAGCGGATGGCCGCGGGTGCTGTGGGCGCTGAAGCGATAGTCCCAGTCGATGGTCTGAAACTCGCTCAGCGGCTCGAAGTCGGGCCGGGGCTCGGCCGGCGCGATCGGCAGTGGGGACTCGGACGCCGCCCCGAGCCCCTGCGCCTCCCACAGCGCGGCCCGCCGCCGGCCTTCGAGCGTGCCGAACGCGCCTGCCTCGGCCAGCCGCCGCCGCACGCGGTCGTCGAGACGGGTGCGGCGG
>JAPOVI010000432.1 GCA_026708265.1 Acidobacteriota bacterium | reverse complement strand
GCCGTGATGCCCAGATACGTGCCCTCCCTCGACGAGGTCGAAGTCGACCGTACGGTGGTGGCCTTCGCGATCGGTCTGACCGTCGTGCTCGGCTTGCTGTCCGGCGCGGCGCCGGCGCTGCGATGGTCGCGATCCGACTTCCTGCCCGACCTCAACGAAGGCGGGCAGGCAACGGGCGGTGTCCAGGTGCGGGGCGGGCGCACACGGGCGGTGCTGGTGGCGACGCAGGTAGCGGTCACCGTTACGTTGTTCGTAGGCGCAACGATGCTGCTTCGCAGCTTCGTCGGGCTCGTCATCTTCGATCCCGGCTTCGACCGCGCGAACGTCCTGACCGCCAGGATCGGCAACGCGAGCGATCTGAGCGATTCGTGCCGCAACGGCGGACCGGCCTGGAGCGAGGTCGTCGACGGCGGGGCGATCAACCGGCGCTTCTACGATGCGCTGATCCGGAGCGTCGAGCGACTCCCGGGCGTGGCGGCCGTGGGGCTGACCGACGGCGGGCTGGAAACGGGTCCGCTGCTGTTCACGCAGCACACGATAGTGCGCCGGGCCGACCGCCCGCAGTCGCGCGAGCTGAGCGACAACCCGCGGGCCCACGAGCGCGTCGTGACGCCCGGCTACTTCGACGCGATGCGCCTGCGCCTCCGGCAGGGACGATCCCTGACTCCTCTCGATACGGCCGACAGTCCTCACGTGGTCGTCCTCAACGAGACTCTCGCGCGCCTGCTGTTCGGCGGCGAGCCGGCCGTCGGGCGCCGCGTCCTGTCCCGCGGCGGCACCGAGGCCGAAGTGGTGGGTGTTGTCGCCGACCTGAAGCATCCGGCGACGGAGGCGGCCGGCGCGTACGTCGACGTCTCGTACGGAGACGGCGGAGCGTCTGCATCCGCTCCCGAGATCTACATGCCGCTCGCCCAGGACATGTTGGGCACGCTGTATTCGCCGGTCTTGATCGTCCGTACCGCTCCCGATCCCAGAACGATCGCGCCGGCTCTGCGTGAAGCCGTGTCCGGGGTAGATCCCACGGTGCCGGTCTACGACGTCCTGACGCTGGAGGAAAGGCTGTCGGCGGCGGTCGCTACGCCGCGTTTTGTACGCCACGCTGGTGGGTTCGTACTCGGCGATGGCCGTGTTGCTCGCCCTGTTCGGCATCTACGGTCTGCTGAGCCGCGCGGCAGCCGAGCGGCGGGGCGAGATCGGCATCCGCATGGCGATGGGGGCCCAGCCCAGGGCCGTCGTGGCGCTCGTCGTCCGGCAGGGGGCCGTCGTCGTGCTCGTGGGCCTCGGGCTCGGCACGCTCGGCGCTGTGGCGGCGACCCGTCTGCTCGAGAGCTTCCTGTTCGGCGTTGCGCCGGATGACCTGGCGTCGTACGCCGTCGCCGGGTCGACCGTAGCTCTCGTAGCTCTCGCTGCCTGCTGGCTGCCGGCGAGTCGCGCTGCGCGCGTCAACCCGACCGACGCTCTCCGCGCAGGATGACGCCGCAGGCGCGCCGCCGCGAGCGTGTCGGCCGGATCGCGCGTTCACCAGGATGGACAAGCCCGGGTGTCTCTCCGACGCTGCGCCCTTGACAGAGTTATACTACAGATGTAGTAATAGGGCTACGGCTGTAGTGAGCGACCCTTGGCCAAAGCCACCCAGCGCCGCCCGCTCTCGCGCACGGAATGGACGGTCATGCAGATCTGCTGGCGGCTGGGCCGCGCGACCGCCCGGCAGGTCCATGAGGCGTCGGACGGCAAGCGGGATTACCGGACCATCAAGACGCTGCTCGACCGGATGGCCGCCAAGGGCTTCCTGCGGATCGAGAAGCTGGGCCGGCTGAGCCTGTTCGTTCCGGCCGTCGCGCGGAGCCGCGCCCTGTCGGAGGTCGTCACCGCCTTCGTCGACGACGTTCTCGAGCGGTCCGTGACCCCCCTCTACCTGCACCTTGCGGAACGCGACGACCGACCCCCGAAGAGATCGCGTTCTTCCGGCGGCAACTGGAGTCGGAGCGGGAGGAGGAGCCGTGATCGACGAACTCGCCCGGCACTGGTTCGCCGCGATTCTCGACGTGAGCGTGCAGTTCACGGTGCTCGCCGGCCTGATGGCGGTGGCGCTGCTGCTCATGCGCCGGCTCGCTCCGGGCATCCGTCATCTCGTCTGGTTGCTCGTGTTGTTGCGCCTGGCGATGCCCGTGGGCCTGGCCTCCCCGCTGGGTACCGTGCCCGCGTCCTGGGCGGAACCGCGGACGCCGGGTGGCGCGGCGCGCTACGTCCGCGACGCGGGGGAACGCGGTGAGGCGTCCACGTTGGTCGCGACCAGCGGTTCGTCAGGGAATGCAACGTCTGACGCGAGGGATCGTCTTTCCGCCGCCTCATCGGGGGGCTTTGCCGTCTCACCTGTCGTCGTGGTCTTCGTGGCCTGGGGTGCCGGCGTACTCCTGTTGACGGTCGTCCAGGTGCTGCGCGCCGCCCGCCGGCGGGCGCAAACCCGCGCCGTCATCGCCCTGTCGCCCGAAGTCGGGCGCCGAGTCGATCGGCTCCGCCGCGAGCTCGGCCTGCACGGCGCCGTGGACGCCGTCGTCGTGGCCGACGACGCAGTTGCGGGGCCCGTGGTGGAAGGCTGCCTGCGACCGCGGATCCTGCTGCCCGCCTCGCTCGTGCGGGGGTGGACGGCGGAGGAGCTGGATCCCATCCTGCTTCACGAACTCGTTCACCTTCAGCGGCGGGACCCGGCCGTGCGGGCGCTCGCCAACCTGCTGCAGATCGTCTACTTCTTCCACCCCGTCGTCTGGTGGGTCGGACGGCGTCTCGACGAGGCGCGGGAGCAGGCGTGCGACGATGCCGTCGTCCGGCACGTTCGCGGAGCGAAGCGCGCGTACATCGGCGCGCTGTTGCGGCTGGTCGAAGAGCGCTCGGTCGTGCAGGGCGCAGCCGGGCTCGGAATGGTCCGCAGCCGCCGTCCGCTGGCCCTGCGCGTCAAGCGCATGCTGCGGCGTCGCTACGACCCGGCGCCGCGCGCCGGCGTCCTGTCCATGGCGTCGCTGATCTGCTGTCTGGCCTGCGCGCTGGCGCTGTCGACGGAGGCGCGCATGCCCCAGCCGGTCGAATTCGCGGACACCCCGCGGATTCAGGTGCGACCGTCCTGGAGCGCTGCGTTCCTGACGGACTCCGTAGCGGAGGTGGACAGGGCCGACCGGGTGCCCGTCGGCGGGGACTTCACCATCGGCCGCGCCACGACGCCACTCCTCCCCGACGTGGAAGCCCTGGCTGCCGCGGATCCGGCCCTGGTCGAACGCCTCGACGCGCGGGGACGGCTGACGGCGACGCTCATCGTCGATCAGGACGGGGCAGTGCGCCGGGTGGGCTTCGCGGATGACGTCGACGAGGACCTCCGCCGGCCGTTCCTGGAAGTGCTCGATGCCGCGCGCTTCGATCCGACGACGCACTTCGCGCGCGGACCGTCCATCGTGGAGGTGCAGGTCGACTACTACATCAATCCAGTCACGCCGCCGCGGTCGGTCTACGAAACCGGGCAGCTCTTCGAGGGCGACGAGGTGGCGGACGTGCTGCCCGCCATGGGCGGACCGGCGATCGCAGTGCGATACTCGCCAGTTCTGGAGAAGGGCCCGCCGCCCGTTCTGGACGTCGGCGACGAAGAGTTGATCCTGTCCTTCCTCGTCTCGGTCGACGCGAGGGGCCATGTCGATTCGGCAAGCCTGTTTCGCGATTCGCGCCGGGCTCTGACCGAGGAAGTCGAGGCGTCCACGGAATCGGACCGGCTCGTTGGCTACGTCGAGACGTTCCGCTTCGAGCCGGTCGTGTTCCGGGACGGCACGCCGACCGCCGCAAACCTGATGCTCGACCTCCGCGTGTCGCGCCGCGGCGTGGAGGTGGCCACGCGACGTGGCGACGAGGCAGAGCTGGACCGCCGCCTCGCGGACATCTACGGCCTGCCGGACGGCCGCAGTCTCGATCTGCGGTTGCCGCCCGATCCTCCCGAGCGCATGACCCTGTATCGCACTCACCCGGTACAAGCTCGATGGATACCGGGAGGTCCGGACATGATGACCATCGTCTGGAGGGATGGCCGGCCGACGGCGGAGAGGATGTGCTTCGGGTGCAATCGCCTGGTCGACCTGCTGGAGGACCTGGGCGTGCGGCGCGGCGCCGTCCGTTTCGAGGGAGGCGCCGAGGATACGCGGATCCACGCCGACGTCGTCAGGCGCCAGGGTGTTGCGCGGGAGGTGCTCCTCCGCGAGCTCCCGCAGGTGCTCCGGGAGCGGCTCGACCTGGACCTTCAGTTCCGGATGGTTGCCGAGCCGTCCCGGACCCTCGTGCTGCGGGGCGCGGTCGGCGAGCTTCCGCCGGACGACGAAGTCGGGGGCCGCGGTGTGCTGCACGTCTTCACCGACCGCCGGGACGAACCCGGTGTCGGCGGCGGAGGCCTGGTCTCGACCGCGGGGATGGCCGCGATGCTGTCCGGCCACCTGGAGATGCCGGTGATCGACGAGACGAACGAGCCCGACGCGGAGTCGTTCCAGCTACGGCTGCATGATTCTGCTTACCAGACGCAGCGGCTGGAGCTGCTGATTCGGAGCCTCGAGGCGCAGACCGACCTCGACATCGCGGTCGAGGAACGCGCCAACGAAGTCCTCATCGTGTCCCGCAATCCGTCGTAGAGTTTCAAGGGTGCTCCGCGGTCGATACCCGCGCCCGGCCGGTCGCGCACCGACGCTCCCACAAGCGGACGGGGTGGCGCGATGATGTGGCCGCGCTGGCTGGACGATCTGGCTCGCGACGTCCGCCACGCGGTTCGCGGCCTTCGCCGCAGCCCCGGCCACGCGGCCACGGTGGTGGTCGTGCTGGCGCTCGGCA
>JAPOVI010000205.1 GCA_026708265.1 Acidobacteriota bacterium | reverse complement strand
CCGGGGCCGGCGAGCCAGATGCCGTAGTCGCCGGTGTGATTGGCGGTCATCAGCTCGATGGTCTTCCGGCTCAGCAACCGCACGCCGTCGAGCTCGCCGCCGTTCAGCATCATCTGGTGGAAGCGGAAGTAGTCGCGCGCGGTCGACACGAGGCCTCCCGCCCCGCTGAAGTAGACGTGCGGCTCGCGCACGAAACGGCTCTCCGCCGTCGGCGCCTCCGTCAGCACGATCTTCCCGTCGTCACCGGGCCCGTAGAGGGCGGCGAAGCGGTCGAGCTTGGACTGCGGCAGGTAGAAGTGCGTGTCCGGCATGTCGAGCGGCTCGAAGATCCGCTCGCGGAGGAAGTCGTCGAGCGTCTGGCCGGACATCACCTCGACGAGCCGGCCCACGACGTCGGTCGCCCGCCCGTACTCCCAGCGGTCTCCCGGATGGAAGTTCAGGGGCAGGCGGGCCAGCCGCTTCACCATGTCCCCCACGGTGTCGGTCGGCTTGCGCTCCGCCGTCATTGCCTGGAAGTCGGTCTGGGTCAGGCCGCGGTAGGTGTTGGCCAACCCCGCCGTATGCGTCAGCACGTGCTGCACGGTGATGGGCCGCGCGGCCGGCACGAGCTTGTAGCGCCCGGCGATGCGCTCCTGCTCCGGCGACGGCACCGCGACCTGCATCGCGGAGAACTCCGGCAGCCAGCGGGAGATGGGATCGCGGAGCTGGAAGTGCCCCTCCTCGTAGAGCATCATCAGCGCCACCGAGGCAACCGGCTTGGTCATCGACGCCATGCGAAAGACGGTGTCGTGGGTCATGGGGCGCTGCTGCTCGACATCGCGACGGCCGGCCGCCGAGAAGTGGACCACCTTGCCGCCGCGGGCGACCAGGGTCACGACGCCCGCCACGTCGCCGCGATCGACGTAGCCCTGCATGACCCGGTCGAGGCGCTCGAGCCGCTCGGACGACATGCCGACCGACTCGGGCTCGGCCGTCGGCACGCCGTCCATCTCCGGCAGGTCCGCCGACGCTCCCCGGAGCCCGGCGCCTGCCGTCATCAGGATCGCCGTCAGGCAGACCGCGCCGTACATCGACCAGCTTGCGGTTGACGTCTTCATCGCTCTCCTCCGTGCCGCGTGTTCCGGCCTCGCCGGCCACTCGCCGCGCAGGCTCCCGAGGGCGCCCGCGAGGGACTCCCGCGCGACCTTGCGATCGCGCTGGGCGCCTGCACGGACTCCTAGTGCACACCGCCGCCGCCCATCTGCAGCAGCGAGGGGTCAGCCCCCATGCGCCGCAGCGTCGCCTCCCAGAGCTCGTTCGCCGCGTTGTCGAAGATGAGGTCGGGATCGACATCTGCGTGCAGCCAGGCCGACGCCGCCAGCTCGCGGTCGAGCTGCCCCGCGTCCCATCCCGCGTACCCGGTCAGCAGGCGCGTGCGGGGAGGCGGCGGGGCTTCCAGAAAGCGTCGCAGCAGGCTCGGCGACGTCGACAGGAAGACACCGTCGCAGACCCGGACCGATTCGGCATCGGCCGGCTCGGTGCCCATGAGAATCCAGCCGCGCTCGCGCTCGACCGGTCCGCCTATCCAGAGCTCGAGGTCGCTGGTGGCGTTCACCGGCGGGGTCAGACGGACGACGTCGGCCGCCGGGGTGTCGGTCGGCCGGTTCAGGACCAGACCGAAGGCGCCATGCTTGCCGTGCTCGCACAGCAGGATGACCGCGCGCCGGAAGTTCGGGTCGTTGAGCTGCGGCATCGACACCAGCAGCGACGGAGCCAGCGAGGGGTTCGGTTTCCTGCCGTCGTCGTTCATCGCGCCTGCCCGGGGTCCGGTTTCATTCTCTCACGATCCGTCCGCCGGTCTCACGCTCCGCCGGCGCGCGCTCCGCCGCCGAGGCGGGGCTTGCGCGGCGCACTACGATTGCAGGGACGAGGAAGGAAGGACCGCTCATGACCCTACGCCGACCGCTCCGACTGGCCGCCGCCGCGGTCACGCTGACGCTCTCCGCCACCGCCGTCGGGCTCGCGCAGGACGCACCGGTCACGCTGCGGGCCGGGCTCCTGATCGACGGCGCGGGCGACACCCGGTCCAACGCCCGCGTCGTCGTGAGCGACGGCACGATCGCCAGGGTGGACGGGCTGCGCGGCGCGGTGAGCTACGACCTCTCCGACCTTACGCTGATGCCCGGGTGGATCGACACCCACGTCCACCTGACGTCGCACTTCGGAGCCGACGGGCGGCTGCACCAGGGTGGAGGCGGGGACGCCGACGCCACGCGGACGATGCTGCACGCGGTCGGCAATGCGTACCGCACGCTGATGGCCGGCTTCACGACCGTCCAGAGCCTCGGGAGCCCGCTCGATGCCGAGCTGCGCGACGCGATAGCCCGCGGCGACGTGCCGGGGCCCCGCGTGCTGACCTCGCTCCGCGCCGTGACCGCCGCCACCGGCGACGCCGACGCGATTCGCGCGTACGTCCGACGGCTCAAGGCCGACGGCGCCGACGTCGTGAAGATGTTCGCCTCGGGCAGCATCCGGGAGGGCGGCCTCCGGGCGCTGAGCGACGAGCAGATCGAGGCCGCCTGCGATGAGGGCCGCGCGCAGGGCCTTCGCGTCGCCGTGCACGCCTACGGCTCGGAGGTCGTGAGCGCCGTGGTCCGCGCCGGCTGCACGTCGATCGAGCACGGCAACCGCTTCGACGCCGACACCATCGCCCTGCTTGCCGAGCAGGGCACCTTCCTCGGGTTCCACGTCGGCCTGCTGTGGGACAACTACGCCGTCAACCGCGAGCGGTTCATCGGCATCGGCAACTACACCCCGGAGGGGTTCGCCCGGATGAGCCAGGCGCGGCGCATCGGGCTGCGCACGTTCCGCGAGACGCTCCGCAACCCGGACGTGCAGATCGTCTTCGGCACGGACGCGGTGGCCGGCTCGCACGGCCGCAACGTCGAGGAGTTCATCGTCCGCATCAACGAGGGAGGCCAGCGCCCGATGAACGCCATCGTCTCCGCGACGTCGCGCGCCGCCCGCTCCCTGGGCCTGGGCGACCGCCTCGGACAGGTGGCCCCCGGCTTCATCGCCGACCTCGTGGCCGTCGACGGCAACCCGCTCGAGGACGTCGGTGCCCTGCGCCGGGTCCGGTTCGTGATGAAGGACGGCGTCGTCCACCGCTACGAGCCGTAGGAGCCTGCGCCGTAGAACGGTGCAGACTCCGGGCACTGCCGGGCGGGCACTGTCGCGATCACTTCGACCGCGGTCGCCCCGCGACCTGCCGGCGGGCCCACTCGACGTGCTCGGCCACGAGGGGCTCGGCGCGCGACGCCGTCTCGGGCGTGGCCGGCTCGGCGAGGGCCGTTGCGCTCTCGGTGGTCCCGCTGTTGCCGAGGGCGACGGCGACGTTGCGGCGGAGTCCGGCCAGCTTCGCCCGCGACATCGCGCTCCGTTGGAGTAGCTCGCCCAGGCTCCGGTCGGACCGGCGCCAGAGATCGGCGAGGCGCGGTTCGTCGAGCGCGGGCGCCGGCTGCCACGCCGGGTCCGTCGACCGCGCCGGCGCCGCGTTGTACGGGCAGACGTCCTGGCAGATGTCGCAGCCGTAGACGTAGGTCCCGACGTCGGCGCGCCGGCCCTCGGGTATCGGTCCGCGGAGCTCGATGGTCAGGTACGAGAGGCAGCGCGTGGCGTCGAGCACCCACGGCTCGCGCAGGGCGTCGGTCGGACACGTCTCCAGGCAGAGCGTGCAGGTGCCGCACTGGTCGACCTGCGGCGCGTCGGCGGCGAGAGGCAGGCTGGTGATGATCTCCGACAGGAAGAGCCACGAGCCCTTCTCGGGGTGGATCAGGCACGTGTTCTTGCCGATCCAGCCGAGCCCGGCGTACTGCGCGTAGACGCGCTCCTGCACCGGGCCGGTATCGACGTAGCAGCGCGCCTCGAACGGCTCGCCGGCCGCCGCGCGCATCCGCTCCAGCAGTCCCTCCATGCGACGGCCGAGGACGTCGTGGTAGTCCTGGCCCCAGGCGTAGCGCGAGACGAGCGCCGCGTCCGGGTCGTTCACTTCCGTCGAGTAGGGGCGCTCGGAGTTGTAGATCGTTCCGAGCGCGATGACGGAGCGGGCCGACGGCACCACCCGCCGGACGTCGGCCCGCCGGCGCGCCGTCCGCGCCAGGTAGCCCATCTCGCCGGCGTAGCCCCGCTCCAGCCAGTCGTCCAGAAAGCGGAGCTCCGGGAACGCCTCGGCCGGGGCGATCCCGCACAGGTCGAACCCGACGTCCCGCGCCAGATTCTTGACGGTGTCCGCGGTCAGCATGCTCTCCCTTCCCCACAGAATAGGAGAATCGCTCCATGCCCGCGGGCGCAACTCCCGTCACGACGGACTCCGGTGGCGAGGCGTTTGTGTACGATTCCTGCCAACGGCGGCCCGCTCCGGCCGCAAGTGCTCGCCGGGCACGCCCGGAACAACCTAGGAGAGAGATCCATGCGAACCACCCTCCCTCGGCTGGCCCTCGCCGCGGCCTGCGCCCTGGCCGCAGCGCCCGCGGCGCCCCTGCTCGGACAGCAGGGTCCGGATGCGGCGCCTCGGAACGGCCTCGTCAGGCTCCTCGACGAGGACAAGGTCGCGTTCGGGCGCACGGTCGACGCGCGCGCCGACCCCGTGGCGCTCGCGGCCAACGACGACATCGACTTCGTCTTCTACGACATGGAGCACGGCCCCTACGACGTCACCACGCTGCGCACCTGGATGCAGTGGCTCGTGGACCCCGGCACGGTTGCCGCGGCGGGCGACGCGATGGCCGGCAAGTCCGTCATCGTACGGATTCCGGCGACCGGCCGCGAGCTCGAGCCGAACATCTGGATGGTCAAGCAGGTGCTCGACGTGGGTGCGCACGGCATCATCTTC
>JAPOVI010000303.1 GCA_026708265.1 Acidobacteriota bacterium | reverse complement strand
CGAGCCATCCGAGTCCCGCTGAATCTCACTCCTGGCGGGACGGGCCCCGCCGGCGTTCACCCCGTCTGCTACTTTGGTCCATGCGCGCGCAACCGCCCGTCAACCCCTTCGCTCCCGGTCGCGGCGTGCTGCCGCCCTGCCTGGCTGGCCGGGACGCCGAGCAGGACGAATTGATGCGGCTGTACGCCTACGTCCGGGCGGGACGCGGGGCGCCGCGGGACGCCGTGCTGTCGGGACCCCGCGGCAATGGCAAGACGGTGTTGCTGCGCTGGTTCCAGCGCGAGATCGAGGCCGGCGGGGAGGTCGACGTCGTCTGGCGCACCCCGAACGACCTGCCGACCCTGGACGCGCTCGCCACGGCCCTGGTGCCGCCGAACCGCTTCCGATCGCTGCTGCCGAACACGCTGTCGGTTTCCATCGGCGTCGGGAAGCTCGGCTGGGAGCTGGGCGGCAACCCGGGTACGCTGGCCGACCTGCTGGCTCTGCGCTGCGCCCAGCGCCCCCTGGTCATCCTCGTGGACGAGGCGCACACGCTGGACATGTCGGTGGGACGGGCGCTGCTCAACGCCGGCCAGACCGCGGCGGCTGCCGCGCCGTTCCTGCTCGTGCTCGCGGGCACGCCCGGCCTGACGCTGCATCTCGACCGGATGTCCGCCACCTTCTGGAACCGCGCCAAGCACATCGGCGTCGATCTGCTCGACGAGGCCTCCGCTGCGGCCGCCCTCGTGCAGCCGCTTTCGGAGCAGCATCCCGCCGTGACGTTCGAGGACGGCGCCCTGCGGCGCGTGCTCGGAGAGAGCCAGCGCTATCCGTACTTCCTGCAGCTCTGGGGGGCCGCCCTGTGGGACGCGGCCGTGCAGAACGCCGCGACGGTGCTCGACGAGGGGCTGGTCGCGCACGCCGGCCGGGCCTTCGACACCGAACGGAGCACGTACTACGAACACCGGCGCGACGAGCTGGAGCGGCAGGACCTGTTGCCGGTGGCGGCCGCCGTGGCCGACGCCTTCGCCGCCCGGGCGACGCTGGCCCAGGACGAGCTGAACGCGGTCGTTGCCGGGGCCCTGGCCGTCGACGCGGTCCCCGAGATCGTGCGGTGCCGGAACCGACTGGCGACGGTCGGCTACGTCTGGAAGCCCCCGGGCGCCGGGGACCGGTGGCAGCCGGGCATTCCGAGCCTGATGCGCTACCTGCGGCCTCCGCCCCCGTCGGTCGATGGAGCGGCCCGCGGGGCGACGGGCCGAACGGGCGGACCGAACTCGCAGGAAGCCGGCGCCAGGCGACCGAGCGCGCAGCCCCGACAGCCCGACAAGCGCTGAACGCCGGCCGCGCGCCGTGAGGCCGGCGCCGGCCCGCCGCGCGTGCAGCCCGAAAGGCCCACCAGCGCCGAAACGCAGGCCGCGCGCGAGTGACGCCGCCCTTCTACAGCGGCTCGACCGTCACCTCGCTGATGCGGACCTGCGAGAGCAGCCGCATGGTGCCCACCACGTAGTCGGGGGTCAGCGTGTCGACCGGGATCTTGCCGCCGTCGACGGCATAGTTGTCCTGGTCGGAGAAGAGCACGCCGTTCACCCGCTCGAACGACGTCGCGCGCCGGAAGCGGAGACCGTTGTCGAAGTCGTAGCCGAACTGCTCGACGCGGCCGGTCTCGGGATCGAACCAGAAGGTGTACGCGTCGTCGGCGTCGTTGCTCGTGCCGGGCGTGAACGACACCTTCACGCGGTGGAGTTCCCGGCCCGCCCAGCGGTCGAGGCCCCGGTCCTCGAAGTGGATGTCGCCCCCGTTCAGCGTGTAGGGCAGCAGCGGGAAGAAGACGCGCGCGTTGACGAAGGCGGTGGCGCGCCGCTCGCCCTCCGCGTCGAGCTCGGACTCCACGCCGCCGATCCACTCCGTGACGCCGTCGTTCGTCAGTCGCACCCGCCGCTCGGGCCGGTCGCCGCGCGCCGGGTTGATCACGACGTACTCGAAGTCGTTGCCGTCCCGCATGGCCTCGATGCCGAAGCTCCCGGAGAGCGACGTGATGGTCATCGCCATCCGGGAGCTCGCGTAGAGCGGCCCGCCGTGGTAGGCGATGGACCGGGCCACGATCTCGGGCAGGTCCGGGTCGAGCGCGGAGGCTCTCCCGCAGGCCAGGGAGCCGGCGACGACCGCGGCGGCGAGCACTCCGACGAGGGCGTGGCGTGCGTGCATTACCTCTCCTCCCGGTTCTGGCGGGAACCGCCTTCCAGTCTATCGCGGGACGGGCGGCCGGCGGCACGGCTTCGCCGGAGGGGACGGCACGGCCCGCGGTCGGCGATAATCGGCCGCATGCCCGACCGCGTGCGCGTCTTCGCCCCCGCCACGGCGTCGAACCTCGGTCCCGGCTTCGACGTGCTGGGTCTCGCCCTCGAGCGTCCCGGCGACGTGGTCGAGGCGGAGACGTGCGAGCGTCCCGGCGTCGAGATCGTCGAGGTGACCGGCGCGGACTCGCTCAACACCAATCCGCGGGAGAACGTGGTCGGCATCGCCGCCGCCGCCGCGCTGGAGCGGCTGCCCGCCGCCGGCCGCGGAGTCCGCTTGCGGCTGCACAAGCAGATGCCGCTCGGGAGCGGCCTCGGCAGCTCGGCCGCGAGTAGCGTCGGGGGCGCCGTCGCCGTGAATGCGCTCTTCGGCGGGGTGCTCTCGAGCGAGGACCTCGTGGCCTGCGCCCTGCGGGGCGAGGCCGCGGCCTCGGGCACCGCGCATGCCGACAACGTCGCACCGAGCGTGCTGGGCGGCATCGTCCTGATCCGCTCGTCCGATCCGCTCGACCTGATCCGGCTGCCGGTGCCCGAGGCGCTTCGCGTCGTCCTGGTCCACCCGCACGCCCGGGTGTTGACCGCCGAGGCCCGGCGGCGCGTGGCCGAGCGGAGCTTCACCATCGGGCAGGCGGTGGCGAACCTGGGCAACGTCGCCGCGCTCGTCACCGCGCTCCACCGCGGCGATCTCGCTCTGCTCGGCCGGAGCATCCAGGACGCGCTGGTCGAGCCGATTCGGGCTCCGCTGGTGCCGGCTTTCGCCGCGGTGAAGCGCGCCGCGCTCGACGCCGGCGCACTCGGCTGCTCGATATCCGGTTCCGGCCCGAGTGTGCTCGCCTTCGCGGGCTCGGACGCGGCCGCCGACGCCGTGGCCGGGGCGATGCAGGCTGCCTTCACCGCCGCCGGCCTCGCGAGCGACCGCTACGTCGGGCCGGTCAACCGCGCCGGGGCAGGCGAGGTGCGTGCGAAGCCCACTCCGGTGGACCGGCTGGGGGCCCTCGATCGCGCCCTCGAGAGCAGCCATCCGACGAGCGGTGCCGACGAGATGCCTGGCCGCGGCGAGCGCGGCCCCGACTCCGCGTGACCCCGGCGCGGGCGTCCACGCGCTGTTGCCGCCGTCCTCAGGCGGGGTCGGACGGGGAGGGCTCGCCGCCGCGCGGGCGCTGCAGGGCCAGGAAGCAGGCCGCCGACATCCCGGCCGCGCCGAACATCATGCACATCACCATGATCTGGTAGCGGACCGCGATCAACGGGGAGACGCCCGAGAGAATCTGGCCGGTCATCATCCCGGGGAGCGACACGAGGCCCACCGCGAACAGGGAGTTGATCTGCGGAATCAGCGCCGAGCGCATGGCGATGGGACGCGCGTCGGGGTAGGTCGCGCCGCGGCCGATCTCGGCGTCGAGCCGCTCCGCCGACAGGCTGACCGCGTTCATCGACGCCGCGAACACCATTCCACCCAGGGGGATGAGGATGGTCGGGTCGTGCCAGGGGTCGGCGGCCAGGACACCCTGCGTGACCACGGCCAGGGTCGACAGCCCCCCGGCCCCGATCGCGGCCAGCGCGTGCGGGTAGACCGATGCGCGGCGCGCGGCGATCGGGCGCAGCGAGATCCAGCCTGCCGCGGACAGCATGACGGCCAGGGCGCCGAGCACCACCGCCGGGTGCTCCGTCCCGAAGAGGAAAGTCAGCGTGTAGCCGACCAGCGCGAGTTGCGCCACCATGCGGCCGAGCCCGTAGAGGGCCGTGCCGGCTCCCGTCGACCAGCGGTGGAGGACGGCCAGCACGACGGCGGCCGGCAGCAGCGCGAGACTCAGGTTGGCGATCGGGATGGCGTCGACGGCAGGGCTCATGGTCGCCGCAGAGCATACCCGCCGCTGCGGACGCGCGGAACGCCGGACGTGCGCCGGCGCCTGGGCAGCACGGCCTCAAGCGGTCGCTCGGACGCGGACCGCAGCCTCGTCCGGCTGCTCCGGTCACGGTGTTGCGGTGGACGCGTGCGGATCGCCCGAGCGCGCCGGGGTCGACCGACTACTCCGGGGTCGCGGCGCCCGCCGCGTCGGAGGCCGGCGGCGGGGGTGGTGGCGCCTCGGGCCGGGCCTGCGCCTGGGCCGGTGCGACGGGCTCCGGTGGGGCCGGCATGATGAGCCAGACCAGCACGTAGACGAGCACCCCGCCGACGATCAGGCCCGGGAAGACCGACAGGACGACCCAGAGCAGGCGGACCGCGGTCGCGTCCACCTGGAAGTACTCGGCGATGCCCCCGCAAACGCCGCCGACGGTGACGTCCCTCGTCGAGCGCTGCAGGCGCTTCCGGCCGCCGACCCCGCTGGTGATGACCGGCTCCGTGCCGTGCGCGGCCTCCGGCACGATGAGCCAGCCCACGGCGTAGGCGAGCACGCCCAGCAGGATGGTGCCGGGCACGATCGACAACACGACCCACAGCACCCGAACGAACACCGGGTCGACATCGAGGTAGCGGGCGATGCCGCCGCACAGGCCGGCTATCTGGCGGTCCACCTGCGACCGCCGCAGCGCGGGCCGGTCCTCGGGTTCGCGGCGCGCGCCGCAGAACTGGCAGAACGCCGCCGCCTCGGCCATCTCACGACCACATCGGTGACAGTGCATGGGTGCGTCCTCTCATTCGG
>JAPOVI010000126.1 GCA_026708265.1 Acidobacteriota bacterium | reverse complement strand
CAACGAGCGGACGCTGTTCGAAACGGGTCGAGACGTACGCCCGCGTCGAGGGGCGTCTTCGCCGGCGGTGCCGAGCCGGAGACCCTGCAGGGCGCGGCAGGGCGGCGCAGGTGTCGCCGGGCATGTTCGCCCTCCTCGGCATCGCGCCCGGGCTCGGGCGGACCTTCGGGCCGGACGAGGCGGGGAGCCCGGTCGCCATCGTCAGCCACGGAGCAGTGTCGCCAGGGGGTCAGTTTTCGCTGTCGCCTGACAGGGTCATTTGCGGCAGGGGGCGAAATACTACTCCAAGCGTTTCGCGGCGCCCCGACCGGTCGGCGCCCGGCCAGCGGTACTCCCCGACCGGATTCGTGCGGAAATACACGGTAACGTCCTGTTCTCGCCGGTCGCTGCCTCCCCGGACGTCCCCACGTTCCCGCCGGCCTCCGGGCAGGCTATCCCATAACCCGCTTTGATTGACATAGGTAGGCCCTCGCGGGCTTTCCCTGTCACACCACCGGGCATACGGGTCACGTACCACGGCGGTTCGATTGAGTTAAGCATTGGAAGACACAGCGAGTCTCGGAAGACCGACCGAATCGAAATAGCGGTTGCGCAAGGCTTGCTGGACGACTGGGTGGCTGGACATGCGCCAGAGCCCGGTCGGTGACCCTGCGGCGACTGCTGCGTTGAACTTGGAGACGCCTCGTCGGCGCAGTTCGCGGAAGCGGTGCCGCCCAGTCCGCCATTGCCGCCAGAGGTACATCCGGAGCCTCCGGCGAATCCACGCGTCCAGGTTGGCGAGCACTCGGGGAGCATCACAGAAGCCGAAATAGCCGCGCCACCCGACGAGGTACGGCGCGAGGTGTTCGACCAGCTGTGGCACGCTCACTCCGCGCGTCCGGCGAGTCAGCTCCCGGACTCGCGTCTTGAACCGGTCGAGCGCCTGCGGCGCAATCTGCCGCTGACGTCCGTCGTTCGTGATGCGAAAGCCCAGGAACTTACGCTCCTCGGGCCGAGCCACGGCACTCTTGGACATGTTGACCGTCAACCGGAGTTGGGTGGTCAGGAATCGGCAGACGCTGTGCATGACCCGCTCGCCGGCGCGACGGCTCCGAACGTAGACGTTGCAGTCGTCCGCGTAGCGACAGAATCGATGGCCGCGCCGTTCCAGTTCCGTGTCCAGTTCATCGAGTACCAGATTGCTCAGCAACGGGGAAAGCGGGCCGCCTTGCGGCGTACCCTCCTCGGTCGGACGAACCAACCCGTCTTCCAACACCCCGGCCCGAAGGAATGCCCGGATGAGGGTGAGCACACGCTTGTCGGGCACCCGCTCGGCAACGCGGGCCATCAAGCGGTCTTGATTGACTCGGTCGAAGAATTTCTCGAGGTCGATGTCAACCACCACGTCGTAGCCGTCGGCAACGTACGCTTGCGCCTGGGCTACGGCTTGATGTGCGGAGCGTCCCGGACGGAATCCGTAGCTGTGCTCGGAGAACGTCGGGTCCCACTGCACTTGGAGTACCTGCAACAGCGCTTGCTGGATCAGGCGGTCGGCGACGCATGGTACGCCGAGCCGTCTGACACCACCGTCCGGTTTCGGGATGTCGACCCGTTTGACCGGTTGCGGTGTGTAGGTCCCCGCGAGCAGTTGTGCCCTGATGGTCGGCCAGTGCTCCCGCAGGTAGGTCGCGGTGTCGTCGATGGTCATTTCGTCGACGCCGGGGCTACCCTTGTTCCCACGGACGCGTTTCCACGCCATTTCAAGGTTGCTTCGGTCGCACACCTCCTCCATGAGCTGGTCTTCGGCCGCCGGGCGGTCGGTGGTTCGCTCCGCCGTGAGTGGTTCGGTCCCTGGGCGGTCGGCGGCCGGGGGTTCACCCCGCCGGTCCGGCGCCAAGGCCAGACGCAATTGCGTGTACTGGATTGTCTGCCGCGGTCCACTCATGAGTCGCGAGTCCTACTGGCCACTCCCAATCGTTCAGGCCTTCGACAGGTCGCTACGGCCGTGCGGCCCCCGGCTGTTTCTGCCCTTGCGGGTCAGTGTCTCGGCCGAGCGGGCCGGCGAGTCCTGCCTACTTCGCCCTCTGCTGACTTCTGCATCCCGGTCAGGTCATCTCACGACTCCCTCAGTCCCTCGCGAGACGGAACGCAGATCTCCCGGGGTAAGTCTGACCGCCTTCACCGCAGCCCTGCCGGATCTACAGCCGTGGCCCTCGATGGATGTGGACTTCGCGGCTAGTCGCCCGCTCGTCCGGCCACGGATGCCTCGTATCCGATTCCTGTTCGTCAGGTCGCGGCTTTGCTTCACGCTTCCTCCAGACCCCGCCTCGCGGCGACGCCCTTGCGCTTCGCTGGCACTTCGCCTCCATCAGGCTGTGCAGGGGACTTGCACCTCCAAGCTGCCAGACATGCCCGGCACACGACTAAACCGCTTCGCGGTAGACGCTGAATCGACCAGCCGACCCTGAGGCGGCCAGCCAGCCAGATCGTCCCCGCCGCTGCAGCCCGTCCGCCGTCTCGGCCTACGCTGCTCTGCAAGCGTCCGGAATCCCCCGGGCCCTTCGCAGAGGAGCGTCTCATGACCTCTCTTCGTCAACGCATGCTCGAGGACATGCAGGTGCGGCAGCTGTCGCCGTGCACCCAACAGACCTACGTCGAGACCGTCGCGCGGTTCGCCCGCCACTTCGACAGTTCGCCAGCCCTTCTCGGCCCGGAGGCGATCCGCGACTACCAGGTCTACCTGACCAACGAACGCCGGCTTGCGCCGAGCTCGGTCGTCGTCGCCGTGTCGGCCCTCCGTTTCCTCTATCGGGTCACGCTCCGGAAGCAGTGGGTCTTCGACGACGTGATCCCCGTGCCGAAGAAGCCCCGGTCCTTGCCGGTCGTGCTCAGCCGCGACGAGGTGGTGCAGTTCCTCGACGCCGTCAAGGCCGCCAAGCATCACGCCATCCTGACCACGTGCTACGCCGCCGGCCTCCGCATCTCCGAGGCCATCCATCTCACCGTGCCCGCCATCGACAGCCAGCGGATGGTGCTCCGCATCGCGCAGGGCAAGGGGAGGAAGGACCGCTACGTGATGCTCTCGCCCAAGCTGCTCGAGGTGCTGCGCGCCTGGTGGCAGGTCGACCGGCCCCGGCATTGGCTCTTTCCCGGGGAGCGCCCGGAGAAGCCCATCACCCGCAAGGCCGTCCAGCTCGCCTGCCGGCGCGCCGTCCGACGCGCGAAGCTCACCAAGCCGGTTTCTCCGCACGCGCTCCGCCACGCGTTCGCGGTCCATCTCCTCGAGGCGGGCACCGACCTGCGGACGATTCAGCTCCTGCTCGGCCATCGGAGCCTGCAGACCACGGCCAACTACCTGCGGGTCGCGACTTCCACCGTCTGCTCGACCGCGAGTCCGCTGGACCTCCTGCCAAGGCCCGAGCCGCAACGCGACCCGGACGCCAACTGAGCGACGGTCGTGCCGCGCGCCGCGCGAACCGTGGCGGAGGTCTTCCGCCGCTACGGCGACACCTTCCGGGCCCAGGCCGGGGCCGCCCTCTCCACGGCGCAACGCCGGGTGATGACGGCCATCGAGCAGTGCCGCACCGCCGCCCTCGGCGGCCACGTCGAGCAGTGCGACCGGTGCGGCCACCGCCGCGTCTGGTACAACTCCTGTCGCAACCGCCACTGTCCGACCTGTCAGTCGCTCGCCCGCGCCGCGTGGCTCGAACGGCGCCGGGCGGACCTGCTGCCCACCGAGTACTTCCACGTCGTCTTCACCGTCCCGCCGGCGGTCGCCGAGGTCGCCATCCAGAACAAGGCCGTCGTCTACGGTCTCCTCTTCCGGGCGGTCTCCGAGACGCTCCGCACGATCGCCGCCGACCCTCGCCACCTCGGCGCCGAGGTCGGCTTCTTCGCCGTCCTCCACACCTGGGGCCAGACGCTCGTCCATCACCCGCATCTGCACTGCGTCATCCCGGGTGGGGGGCTCGCAGCCGACGGCAGCGGGTGGGTTGCCTGCCGTCCCGGCTTCTTCCTGCCGGTCCGGGTCCTGTCACGCTACTTCCGCCGGGTGCTCGTCCAGGCGCTGGAGGACGCCTTCGAGTCCGGACGGCTGCGCTTCGCCGGCCGGCAGCAGCCCTTCAACGACCCCCGGCGATTCGCCGAGCATCTCCGCCCGGCCCGCGAGGCCGAGTGGGTGGTCTACGCGAAGCGGCCCTTCGCCGGTCCCGAACAGGTCCTCGACTACCTCGGGCGCTACACCCACCGCATCGCCATCGGCAACCAGCGCCTGTGCAGCCTCGACGACGGCTCCGTGCGCTTCCGCTACACCGACTACCGCCGGGCCGGCGCGTCCCGTCAGAAGACGATGACGCTGACCGCGACCGAGTTCATCCGGCGCATGCTCCTCCACGTGCTCCCGCCCGGCTTCCACCGCATCCGCTACTACGGCTTCCTCGCCAATTGCACCCGCCGGCAGAAGCTCGCCGAGTGCCGGCGCTTGCTGCACGCGTCGCCGCTGCCATCGGCAGAGCGCGCCGGCCCGGCCATCACCGACTATCGGGACCGCTACGAGGCGCTGACGGGCCGTTCGTTGCGGCGGTGTCCCCGGTGCGACGACGGCAACATGCTCGTCGTCGACCACCTTGCCGGCAAGTGGCTGTCGCCGGCCATCCTGGACTCCTCGTGAAGAGCCCGCCGACGCCCGCCAGGTACGGTCCGCATCTCCCGGCGTTCCCGGGCCGGTCGACCTGCGTCTCCGCCGCCTCGCCACGGTCGCGGGACGACCTGTGTAGTCATCTTCACCGACCAGCTTCAGCCGAAACCCTAGACGCATGGCCTCGTCGCGGGCATCCCAGCAGCATCTCCCCGCGATACAATGCCCACAGCCGGGCGGCGGAGCAGCGGTTCAGTCCAATCCATCCTTAGGTCACCGGCGCGGTGAACGCCCTGCCACTTGCCGGCCGTTCGC
>JAPOVI010000192.1 GCA_026708265.1 Acidobacteriota bacterium | reverse complement strand
GAATAGATTCCGATTTCCGCTACGCGGGTTCGAGGGTGTAGTTCCATTTGGGCAAGCGGCTGTCGCTGGTGATGCGTAGCTGTTCCATCTGGGCGTCGGTGATCTTGACGCCGGCCTTGTAGACTTTCTTCACCAAGTGGGCGCGCACGCGCAGTCCGGCCGACGTGCGTGTGGTGCGCAGGTATTTCAAGATGGTCTCGTAGCTGTCCAAGGGGCGGCCCGCCCAGTTCTTGCTGATCTCAGAGAACATGCGGTGATCGATGGGATTCCACTTGGACGCGGCCGTGGGGTAGTGGGCCACCGTCACGCGCAGTCCATGGCGGTTGCAGAGGCGATGCTGCAGATAGAACTTCCAGGCTCGCGGCCGGCAGCCGTTGCTGCCGCCGCTGTCGGCGAGGATCTGCAGCGTGGCGGCCTCGGGATAGCGCTTGCGGCCTTCGGTGCGCCACGACTTCTCGATGCAGTCGACGGCGAACGCCGGGGTATCGGCGGTGGTGCCGACGAAGACGGTTCCGGTATTGGCCTGCACGTCGTAGACTCCGTAGGGGATGGCGCGGCCCTCGGCGTCGGAGGGAAAGTCGTGATCGCGCACCAATTCGGGGGCGCGGTCCCATTTGGCGCCGGCATTCTTGAACGCGCCGACGAGTTCCTTCTTCTTGGTGTCGACGCTGATGACCGGGGTGTTCTCGGCGGCGCAGCGCTCGCGGAGCGCGGTGATGCACTGGAACTGGTCGTCGCGGTTCGGATGGGAGGCGCCGGCGAGCTTCTTGTGGTTGACACGCAGCGAGAACCCGAGGGCCTTGAGGAGCCTGGCGACGGTGCGTGCGCAGATGTCGATACCGAGGGCGCCGAGTTCGGCGGCGATCTTCGCGGTCGTCCGGCGCGTCCATTTCATCCCGGTGAGCGGGTCGCCGGCCGTCTCGTGTGCCATCAAGGCTTCGAGGCGGGCGATGACTTCCGGCGTTTTTTTTCCGTCGACTTCCGCCCGCCCCCCGCGCGGCGCACCCGGTCGACCTCGACGTCGTGCTCGACGAGCTCTCGTCCTCCCGTCGCGACGGTGGAGGGGTCGATGCCGAGCAGCGTCGCGACGCGACGGTCGCCGCCCCAGCCGCACTTGAGCGATTCGAGGCCGGCGAACAGACGCCGCTGCCGTTCGTCGAGCAGGCTGGCGAACAACACGATGGCGGCGCGCAACTCGGCGGGCATCAGCTCGGCATCGGGCAGGGGCCGCACGAGTCCGGGTGTGGCCAGCGACAGGCGCCGCGCCCGCAGTTGCAGTGCCTGATGCGCGGGGTCGGTCGCGCAGTAGAGGAACTGGCCGGCGAGCTGGTGCCGCGTCAGGCGGCGGTCGCGGACGAGCTTGCGCAACGCGTCCTGGACTCCGACATGGAGCAGGTTGTCCAGCTCCTCGCCGAAATGTCCGGCCTGTGCCTGGTTGACGAAGGACTCGGCGGTTGCGATCAGGGTGCCGGCGCGGGAGAACCGGACGCCGCCGAACGCCCACAGTCCGCGCGCGTCGAAATCGACGAGTTCGTCGAGGGTGTAGTAGCGGCCGCGATGGGAGTAGCTGGTGCGGGCGGCGACGTCCTTGAGCTTGCGAAACGCGGTGCGGCGGGCGCGGGTTCCGAGGGCCGCCATGACCTCGGGCAGCGAGGCGATGGTCTGCTTGCGGAGCAGGGTGACGATCGCGTCGGCGGAGAACTCGGCTGGTCTCATTCTGGCACCATTACGGCTATCGTTTCCGTAATTGTGCCAGAACCGGGCGCTGCGCGCCACCCGGATATCCGCAGAAGAGCCTATTTCTACTGACGGCCCGCTCGACGGGCGATTCCGCTTGGCGGGGCCGATTTCAGCGTTACTACGGGCGGTTGCATGGACTTATTCTTGCGCCGACCCTAAGCCGCTGCTCGGTCGGCGCTATGGGGATTGAATCGGCGCGGGTCTCGACCGAGGGCGCAAGGTGGGCGCGCGGCCGGGTTCGGTCGGCGCCGGTGCGCGAGCCTTGGACGCTTGCGACGAGTGGAATCGGTGGTCTGGAGGACACGCGTGCCGTCGACGCGTCGTGAGAGTGGGACACGAGACAGGCTCTTCCCGTCACGTGGGGCGCGAAGCGTTGCGGTCCAGGCGAGCGGTCGCGTCATGACGTGTCGATGAAGGCTGGCCGCGGGTACGCACGTGACACGGTCTCGACCACCGTCATGTGTCCGTCGCCGCAGATCGGGCACGTGCGGAGCGACTTCTCGGTAAGCGCTTCATGGAGATCGCGGTAGTCGGGCGCCGCGGCGGTCGGGCGCGGCGGTGCCATGTCGAGGAGTTGCCGGCAACGGGCCAGCATCGTGGGTCCGGTGGCGATTGCCGAACAGGCCGTAGTAGCGAATGCGCTGGAAGCCGGTCGGCAAGACGTGCAGCAAGAACCGTCGGATGATCATGCGCCTGCGCCTGACGCGGGCCAAGTTCCTCGAGACGCTGCGCGAGCAGTGGGCGCGGGTGGGAGACCTCGACACGGAGGTGGACAGGATCGAGCGAAGGCTTACGCTCTGGCACCGCCAGAACGTCGCCAGCCGACGGATCGCGGCGATTCCGGGGGTCGGGGTGCTGAGCGCGACGGCCACGGTCGCGACGATGGGCGACCCGGCCGCGTGCCGGTCCGGACGGGAGTTCGCCGCCTGGCTCGGTCTGGTGCCTCGGCACACCGGCAGCGGCGGGCGGGTGCGCATGCTCGGTATCTCGAAGCGTGGGGACCGGTATCTCCGCACCCTGCTGATCCACGGCGCGCGCGCCGTGCTCGCCCGCGGGAAGCTGCCGTCGGCGTGGCAGGTCCGACTCTCCCAGCGCCGCCCGTCCAACGTCGTCGCCGTAGCCCTGGCGAACAAGATGGCGCGCACGATCTGGGCGCTGGCCCATGACCGGCCGTACGAACCGAACTTCGCTCGGCGATCCGCTTGAGCACGAAGGACGATCGGCGTGAAGGTTGCGCAAGGAACGACAAGGCGTGATGGCAAACAGGTCAGACCGCGATCCGTTGAACCTGAACGAATGGTCGGGGCACCAACCCCTCGTACCGAATGAGGCACGGATCCGCTGATTCCATCGAGGCCAGCAGGCACCAGATCTGCTCGCACAGGCCGAACATAGACCTGCAACCTGTTCGCCAGCACGCCCGAATCGTCCCTTGCGTCGAAGAAGGGCGTCCACATAGACACGATTCGTGCAGAAATACACTGTAAGGACTCGGCCTGAGCCCCCCGTTCTGAGCCATTTCGTCGCCCGTGACCGGGCGCCAGATCGACTTCGAGGCCCTTGAGCGGCAGTATCTTGCCGGCGATCAACCGGGGCGGACGACAGGTTGGGGTCGGAGACCAGAACGATCATCCTGTCAGGCACAACCGCTCGTTTCCACCTGCACAGTTCCAGCAGCCTGGAAGACCACCGGTATCCTGGACCTCCCGCTACAGTTTCATGGGCACCCGAGGGCTCCGGCCGCGGCGTTACCGTGTATTTCCGCACGGATCTGGTCGGTACCCTGATCCGCCCGGGATACCCACGAAGGGTGGTCGTTTCCACCCTCGACAGACTGCGACGAAGAGCGGCGCATTCAGGCGAGGCGGCGGCGTCGGACTCGGTGAGCGCCTGCGGCCAGCAGAAGCGACCCGAGCAGGGCCAGCCACGGGGCCGGAGCGGCCGGCACGGCCGTGCAGGCCACCTGCCGGATGTCGTCTCTCACCGGGTCCTGCTGGGGGTGCGACACGTTGGCGGCGCGCGAGCCGTCGGCCTCGCGGATGGAGCCGCCGCTGATCGCGTTGGCGAGAATGCCCACCCCGTCCATGTCGCAGTCGCCGGCCTGCACCGTATAGGTGAAGTAGACCGCGCCGCGGTGCACCTGGACATCGGGACGATAGCGCGCCTCCCGCATCTCGTCGCCGATGCGTTGCGCCAGCACCGGCGTCCCGCTCACCGTGACGGCCTTCTGGAACCCGGCGAACCAGTAGATCTCGTCGCCGGGACGGTACACGCCGTCAGCCGGCACGAAGAAAAACGAGCTGAGCCCGATGCTGGTGATGACCGGCGGAACTCCGCGAGAGCCGCCGTCGACCGCATAGGTGGTGGGGGTGAAGGCACTCAGGTCGACGTCGACACCGCCCAGCGACACCTTGGCCATGCGGACCTCGTCGGCGGCGGCCGCGTCGTCGCTCTGCACCACGTCGTAGAACTGGACCCGGCTGCCGCTGCGGTCGATCCGGCCTTCGATCTCTCGGGTGTTCGCGCCGATGACCAGCTCGAGGGCCGGGTGAACGCTCGTCACCGAAATCGGCACGGTGGGTACGATCCGGGCCCGTATCATGTCGCCGCGGTGCCACGTGGTCCGATCGTAGGGCTCGCCGAACAAGACCTCTGACACCTGTCCCGCCGCCGGAGGTGCGGCGAAACCGGCGGTCAGCACCAAGAACGCAAGAGCTGCAGAGCCACGCTGGAACCATCGCCTTTTGCTCCCAACCTCTCCCATAGACAATCCTCCCGAACCAGATTATCGTCGCACCGGGCGCATCATGGAATCGGAGAGTCTGATGACTGCATGCTGTTCCCGCTGCGGACGCTGAACCACTTTCGGCAACCGTGGCCATCCTCGACGGGCTGGCTCAGGCCGGCGTCGCGTTCGGCGACAGGCTGTCCGCGGTCAGCGTCGGTCCCGCGGCCGGCTTCCAGATCAGCCGCAACATCCGCGAGAAGTCCGAGTCGCTGGTCTGGTCGCCCGTCTCCACCGACGTCGCGGGCCAGCTGACGCAGATGGGGATCCTCGACGGCCTGCTCGACCTGTCGAGGAGCCGGAACCTCGAGTTCCTGCCCACGTTCACGGGCCTGCAGGCCGGCTCGTTCGAACCGGGTTCCGGCCGCTTCCGAAACGGTGGCCCGCTGGGCGAGCTTGGGCCTGGGCGTCAAGTACGGCGTGACCTCCAACCTGACGCTGGACGTGACGCTCAACCCCGACTT
>JAPOVI010000155.1 GCA_026708265.1 Acidobacteriota bacterium | reverse complement strand
TAACTTTGGATGTCCGCTGCCAGGCGTACACTTGCTGTACAATCTACAGACCGCTCGAGCACATGCCCCTGCCGGAGGTGGCCTCCGCGGCCCGGGTGCTGGTGCGCAGTCCGGCGACGAGAGCCGCCGGCCGGAACCTGCCGCCTGCCGGGCTCCGGGCGCCCGGGCACTGATCGAGGGCGCGTACGAGCGCATCGGCGACCGCGTGCACCTCACGGCCGAGGTCGTCGACGTGGCGACGGGCCGGACTGCCCATCGAACCCGGATGGACGGCGCCGCCGACGACCTCCTCGGGCTCCTGGACCGGCTCGTGTCGACGCTGGCCGACTCCCTTGCCGTTCTCAACACCCCTGCGCCGGCCCCCGTCACGGGTTCGCTCGGGTTCGAGCCCGCCCCCCGTGCCGACACTGGGGACTCGGCAACTGCGGCACCGACGCCGGAGTCGCGCGTGTTCGGCGCGTTCCAGGGAACCGGGCAGGGGATCGAGCAGACCCGGTTCACCCGCGACGGGCGTCGACGCGCCGTGGCGGTGTGGACCTCCCAGCCGCCGCGCATCGACGGACGTCTCGACGACACGGTCTGGTCGTCCCTCACGCCGCTCACCGGCTTCGTGCAGACCAGCCCGGTGGAAGGCGCCCCCGCCACGGAGCGGACGGAGGTCTGGATCGCCTACGACCGCGACCACCTCTACGTCGCCTTCCACGCGCACTACTCGGACCCGAGCATCGTCCGGGCGACGCGGGCCGAGCGCGACCAGGGAAGGGCCGACGACCGCATGGCGGTGCTGTTCGACCCGTTCCGCGATCAGCAGCGCGCCTACCTGTTCTCCGTGAACGGCTACGGCGTGCAGAACGACGCCATCGTGAACGCCGGCGCGGGGGCGTCGCGGAGCCGCAGCAGCGTCGGGCGGTCGAGCGGCGGATCGGGCGGTGGAGGAGGAAGCGGCGGGCGGAGCGGCGGGAGCGGCGGGGGCTCGCGCGGCGGGACCTTCACGGCCGGATTCGGCATCCGCGGCGACCTCTCCTGGGACGCGCTGTTCGAGTCCGGCGGGCGCCTCGTCGAGGACGGGTGGACGGCGGAGATGGCCATCCCGTTCAAGAGCCTGCGCTATCCGTCGCGGTCCGCGAACCAGATGCACCGCTGGGGCTTCCAGGTCAGCCGCAACATCCGCGAGAAGTCCGAGTCGCTGGTCTGGTCGCCGGTCTCCACCGACGTCGCGGGGCAGCTGACGCAGATGGGGGTCCTCGACGGCCTGCTCGACCTGTCGAGGAGCCGGAACCTCGAGTTCCTGCCGACGTTCACGGGCCTGCAGGCCGGCTCGTTCGACCCGGGTTCCGGCAACTTCCGGAACGGAGGGCCGCTGGGCGAGCTGGGCCTGGGCATCAAGTACGGCGTGACCTCCAACCTGACGCTGGACGTGACGCTCAACCCCGACTTCTCGCAGATCGAATCCGACCAGCCGCAGGTCGAGGTCAACCAGCGCTTCGCGCTCTTCTACCCGGAGCTGCGGCCGTTCTTCCTGGAGGGCCAGGAGATCTTCGCCGCCGCCACGCCGGTCAATCTGGTCCACACGCGCACGATCGTCGACCCGCGCTTCGGCGCCAAGCTCTCCGGCAAGGTCGGCGACATGACGCTCGGCGTGTTCGTGACCGACGACGAGGCCACGGGCCGGCTCGATGACGGCTCGGGCACCGTCGCACAGTCGTTCATCGGTCGCGCCCGCTACGACCTCTACCCGGAATCCTACGTCGGGGTCGTCGCGACCGCCCGCGAGCACGGAGCCGACTACACCCGCGTCGGCGGGGTCGACGGCCGCCTGCGCCTCAACCGGACGCACAGCGTCAGCTTCACGGCCGCCGAGTCCGCGCACCGCAACGCGGTGGACGGCGAGCTCGGCGGCTCGATCCGCGAGATCGACTTCGCGCGCGAGGCGCGCAACCTGACCTACAGCCTCGCCCACAGCAGCATCGAGCCGGGCGTCCGGACCGGGACGGGCTTCATCCCTCGCGTCGACATCCGCCGCACGGACGCCACCGTCGGCTACCGCTGGTGGCCCGGGAGCCGCATCATCAGCTGGGGGCCGAGCTTCACCTACCTCCGCAACTACAGCCACCGGGGCGTGCTGGAGGACGAGCAGTTCCGCGGCGCCGTCAACTTCGAGTTCATCCGCGGCGTGCGCCTGTCGGGCGGCATCAACCGCGACCTGGAGCGCTACGGCGGGATCGACTTCCGCAAGACCAGCTACTCGTTCGGCGGCGCCGTGACCCGCCGCTACGTGTCGGTGGTGGGCGACTTCAACGGCGGCGACGGGATCTACTTCGGCGACGACCCGTTCCTCGGCCGCTCCGCCGCCGGAAGGCTCGCCGTGTACGTGCGCCCCGGCACCCGGCTCCGGGGCGACCTGGAGGTCCTGTCCAGCCGCTTCGTCGACCCGTTCGGCGCCACGGTGTTCGACGTGAGGATCTTCCGCACGCGGGCGTACTACCAGTTCTCGAACCGGCTGATGCTCCGGCACATCCTGGAGCACAACACGCTGCGGGGCACGCTCGGCAACAACCTGCTGCTGACGTACCGCATCAACGCCGGCACGGCGGCGTTCGTCGGCTACGACGACCGCTTCCTGCGCGGGTCTCTGCTCGACGCGATGCTCTTCCCGACGCGGCAGTTCGAGCGCACGAACCGCGCCTTCTTCACGAAGGTGTCGTACCTCTTCCGCTTCTGACACCGCCATGCGCGACAGGATGACGCTCCACCTCGCACGCTGCGACCTGACCGCCGTCACGGCCTTGCCCCGCCTGATGCCCCGCAGTGGAGGGGCTGATGAAGCCGCGTCCCGCGGTGCTCGTGCTGTTCGCGGGCACGACGCCCGCGGCCCAACGGCTGATCGTCCCTGGCCGGGCATCCCGCGCGCGGCTGACGGGAAGCCTGACCTCACCGCGCCGGCGCCGGCCGCCTTTCCGCGACCCGCTCCGCCGGAGGCGGACGTCACGGAGCTGCGTATCGCGGCGCAAAAGCGAACGGGCGGAGGCGGGGAATGCTGCCGCGCAGTCTCTCCCCCTGGGGCCGCTTCCTCTGGAGGAGCGATGAACAAGGCGCTGTTGAGCCAACACATGGCGGATCACTTCCGGGCGCGCGGTCGGGCCTTCAACCGGCATGACGCCCGCGAGTTCCTGGAAGAGCTCGAGCGGGTCGCCCGGCGGGAGTTGCGCGAGCGGGGGAAGTTCCTGATCCCGAAGCTCGCCAAGATCGCGATCGAGCACCGGCCGGCCCGGCAGGGCCGGAACCCTATCACGGGAGAGCCGCTGCGGATCCCTGCCCGGCGCGTGGTCCGCGCCTACCCCCTTCTCGGCGCCCGCCGCAGCCTTGGATAGATCCGGTCACCAATTCCCTGCTGCTGCGACGCTGGACTGCCTGTCGTGTTTACCCCGCCGAAAGGAGTGATTTCATGAGCGACCCTCGACGAGGGCCGACGTCGGATTCTCGCCTGCGCTATGCCGTCGACGAAACGCCCTCGGAAGGCTTGACCCTCGGGCTCAGCGTGCAGGTCGCCAGCGTCATCCTGACCGGCATCATCCTCATTCCCATCATCGTGCTCAACGCGGCGGACCACCCGGAAGGGCTGGAGTGGGCGGTGTTCGCGGCCCTCGTGGTCAGCGGTCTCGCCACCATCCTGCAGGCCCGGCCGGTGGGACCCTTCGGGGCGGGCTATGCCCTCTACATGGGCACGTCGGGCGCGTTCATCGGCGTCTCGGCGGCGGCGGTGGCGGCCGGCGGCCTGTCGCTGCTCGCGGTCCTCGTGGTCGTCTCGTCGCTGGTGCAGTTCCTGTTCTCCGCGCGGCTGTCGCTGTTCCGCCGGCTGATCACGCCGACGGTCGGCGGCACCGTGATCATGCTGATCGCCGTCAACCTGTTCCCCATCACGACGAACATGCTGGCGGAGGTCCCCGCCGGCGTCGACCCCGCTTCGCCGAGTCGGCCGCTGGTCGCCTTCACGGCCTTCGCGACCATCGTCCTGGTGTCGCTGTACTCGCGCGGCGCGGCCCGACTGTGGGCGCCCCTCTTCGGCATCGTGGCGGGGACGCTCGTCGCCGCCCCGGCCGGGATGCTGGACTGGACGCCGGTGCTCGAAGCCGCCTGGTTCGGCCTGCCCCGGACCGGCTGGCCCGGGCTGGACCTCTCGTTCGACGCGCGGTTCCTGGGCCTCCTCGTCCCGTTCGTCATCGTCACCCTCATCGGCGCCATCGAGACCTACGGCCACGCCATCGCGATACAACGGGTCTCGCACCGCACCGTGGCGCCGGTGGACTTCAAGGTCGTCCAGCGGGCGCTGAACGCGGACGGCGTGGGCAACCTGCTCTCCGGCCTCGCCGGCACGGTACCCAACTCCACCTACTCCGCCAGCATCTCCATCGCCGACCTGACGGGCGTCGCGGCTCGGCGGGTGGCCCTCTGGGGCGGGATCATCATCGTCCTCACCGCCTCCCTGCCCAAGCTGCCGGCGCTGCTGCAGGTCGTGCCCGGCCCCGTCGCCGGCGCGTACGTCTTCGTCTTCATGGTCCTGCTGTTCCGTCAGGGCGTGCGGCTGGTCGCGGCCGGCGGGTTCGACTACGAACGCGGCCTCATCGTCTGCATCTCGTTCTGGGTGGGCCTGGGCTTCCAGTTCGGGTTCCTCTTCCCCGACCACCTGCCGCAGTGGTCCCGGGGCGTCCTCGACAACGGCATGGCCGCCGGGGGCATCGTGGCCGTGGTCCTGACCCTGCTGGTGTCCTTCAAGCAGCGCGCCCGGCACGACGTGCTCGAGCCGAGCGTGCGGTCGCTCCCGACGCTGCGCGCTGCCCTCGACCGAGCCGCGGAACGCGCAGGCTGGGACGAGCTGGCCGTCAACCGGCTGCAGCTCGCCGGCGAGGAGGCGTTCCTGTATCTGCTGGAGCGCCAGGAGGAGTCGAAGCCGAATCCGCCACCCGTGCGCGTCGCGGTGCGGCCGGTCGACGACGTCCTGCAGAT
>JAPOVI010000223.1 GCA_026708265.1 Acidobacteriota bacterium | reverse complement strand
GTCGCCGAACGTCGCGAGGAGCTCATGGAGAGCTATGGCGCGGATGTCTCGATCCAGGCCGGCGGCCCCTGCAACTGCGCGGCGGTCGGCGCTTCGAACGGCAGCCGCTGGCAGGACGCGGACGCCGCCGTCTACGGCGGCGCGGGAAGCGCGCTGGTGACGGCCCACGAGCTCGGCCACGTGATGGGCCTGGCGCATTCGGCGCGCCAAGGCGAGACCTACGGCGCCTACCGCTGGTCTCGCGGCCACTACCTGACGCCCAGGGGCCGGGCGACGGACGCCGCGAGCGCGCACGGTTTCGGCACCGTGATGACCTACGGCGACCACCGGTTGAGCGGGGTGTTCTCCAGCCCTCTCGCCGATTGCGGCGACGTTCCCTGCGGCGTGTCGCGGCAGGCGATAGACGGCGCGGACGCCGTCGACACGCTGAACCTCCTGCGGTTCCAGATCGCCGCGCACCGCGAATCGGCGCGGGACTCGGACGGCGACGGGTTCGTCGACGCCGGGGACGCGGTCCCGGACGATCCGGACGACTGGTTCGATTTCGACGGCGACGGCATCGGCGACAACGCCGACCCCGACGACGACAACGACGGCACGCCGGACGTGGACGATCCGTTTCCGGTCGATCCAGGCGAATGGGCGGACGCGGACCGGGACGGCGTCGGCGACAACGCGGACCCCGATGTCGCCGACCTGAGTCCGTTCCGCGATCCCGCCCTGCGCGCCGCCGTCGAGCGGGAACTGGACAAGGCGCCCGGCGAAGCCATCGGCGCGGTCGAGATGGCGTCGCTGCGCGAGCTGCACCTGGGATGGGATGACATCGGGGACCTGACGGGGCTGGAACTGGCGACCGGGCTGGAAGTCCTGGTGCTTCCCTACAACAAGGTGGCCGACCTCGCGCCGTTGGCCCGCCTCGAAGATCTCCGGATTCTTGATCTCAGAGCGAACGAGGTCGTCGACCTGTCGCCTTTGTCCGGTCTTGCGGCGCTGGAGCGGCTGGTGCTCGCGGAGAACCGGGTGCGCGACATCTCGGCGCTCGCCGGCCTTGAGCGCTGTCTCGATCTGGACCTCAACGACACGGGGGTGGCCTTCGACGACGTGCGCGCGTTGCCCTACTTCCCGCGCATCCGGCGGCTGGGCGTCGCCGGACTGGGGGTCCGCGACGCGTCGGCATTCGCCGGACTGCCCCTCGAGTTGCTGGATCTCGCCCGTAATCCGCTGTCGGACATCGCACCGCTTACCCGGCTGACCTCGCTGGTCCGGCTCGACCTCGCGGAGACCGGACTGGAGGACGCGGGGCCGCTCGCGGATCTCGCGGATCTGGAGTGGCTCGATCTCCGGGACAACGACATCGCCGACCTCGAGCCGCTTGCGGGCCTGGCGGCCATCAGTGTGCTCCTCCTGGCGGACAACGGCGTCGCCGATCTGACGCCGCTGGCGGCGCTCGACCGTATGGGGGTGCTCGACTTCGACCGCAACGTCGTCGCGGATCTCGCGCCGCTGGCCGGCATGCCGGCGCTGTGGCGGCTCCATGCCGCCGGCAACCGGATCACGGACTTGGGAGCGCTGGCGGGGCTCAAGCGCCTCGCGGAGGTGGATCTCGCCGAGAATGCGATCGCCGACATCGAGCCGCTGGCGGGCAGCGAGGCGATGCGGTCGCTCGACCTGTCCGGGAACGCCCTCGACGACCTGTCGGCGTTGTCGGGCATGGCGGATCTCTGGTCGCTCGTGCTGGACGAGAACGCCATCGTGGACATCTCCCCGGTGGGAGACCTGGCGAACCTGACGACCCTGGCGCTCGCCGGCAACCGGATCACCGACTTGGCGCCCCTGTCCGGCCTCGGCACCCTGCAGTGGCTGGAACTGTCCAACAACGCCGTCTCGGACATCGGACCGCTCGCCGACCGATCGATCTTCGGGGGCGCCGACGCCGTCGGCGCGTTCGTGGCGCTGACCGGCAACCCGCTCGACGAGGCGTCGCTGGACGAGCACATTCCCGCGCTGGAGTCCTGGGGCGTCGCGGTGGCGTTCGACGGACCGGGAAGGCCCGTCGACATCGCGGATCCGACGCTGCGGTCCGCAGTGGCGGAGGCCGTCGCCGGCCAGGCGGTGCACGTCGACGACGCCTCCGGATGGCCGGTGGTCTGGCTGACCGAACTTCGTCTGATGGGGCGGGGGGTGGCGAGCCTCGCCGGTCTCGACGCCGCGGAGGCGCTCGACTCCCTCTTCGCCGCCGCCAACCGGATCACCGACCTGGCGCCGCTCGAAGGACTGCCTGAACTCTCCCGCCTGGATCTCCGGGACAACCGCATCGCCGACCTCGCGCCGCTCGTGGCGAACGCCGGCCTGTCGGCAGGCGACTGGCTGGCGCTTGCCGGCAACCCGTTGAGCGAAAAGTCGCTCAACGAGCATGTCCCGGCGCTCCTGGCGCGCGGCGTCGAGGTCAGCGTGGGACGCGTTGTCGTACTGCTTGCCGTCGGCGGGAAGGCGCGCCGCTACGACACCAGCGGCTACTTCGAAGCGCGACTCGGAACGGGTGCGACGATGCAGGTCTCGACCGGCGACGAAACACTGGCGGCGACCGAGATGGCCGGGGGCGTGCTCGTTCTGACGCCCGGTACGACGAGCGGCGCCACCACGGTGACGGTGACCGCCACGGCTGCCGACGGCACGGTGGAGTCGCTTGGTTTCGTCGCGACCGTCCGTGGACCGGCTCGCGCTCCGCTGGTCGGAGACGCCATGGACCCGGTGCGCCAGGGCTTCGTGCGTATGGTGAACCACGGACCGGAAACGGGTGCCGTGCGCGTCACCGCGTTCGACGACGCCGGGAACCGCCGCGACGGGCCGGAGTTTGCGCTCGCTCCGGGCGAGGCGGTCCACCTGAACTCGGCGGACCTCGAGACCGGCAACTCCGAGAAGGGTTTGACGGGTGGAACCGGGCGTGGGAGCGGCGACTGGCGGCTCGAACTCGAGAGCATGCTGTTCCTGGATGTGTTGACCTACGTGCGCACCTCGGACGGTTTCCTGACCGCGATGCACGATGTCGCCGAAGCGACCGGGGACGGTTGGGCGGTGCCGATCTTCAATCCGGCGAGCAACGTCGAGCAGGTCAGTTCGCTGCGCCTGAGCAATCTCGGCGCCGGGGACGCCGAAGCCGTCGTTACGGGCGTGGACGACCGCGGCGAATCGCCGGGCGGCGACGTGCGGGTGGACATACCGGCCGGCGCGACCGTCGCCCTTTCGGCCCGGGAGCTCGAGGACGGTTCCGCCCGCGTGCGGGGCCGCCTCGGGGACGGCCGCGGCAAGTGGCGACTCGTGGTCGCCTCGCAAGGCGATCTGGCCGTGGCCAGCCTCCTTTCGAGTCCGGAAGGCCACCTCTCGAACCTTTCGTCCGGACCGATCCGACCGGACGCTGACGGCGTCGCGACCGTGCCGCTGTTTCCGTCTGCGGGGCCACGGCAGGGCTTCGTGCGAGTGGCCAACCGGTCGGACACCGGGGGCGAGGTGCGCATCGACGCCTACGACGACCTCGGACGCAGTTACGAACCGCTGACCCTCGCCGTCGAGGCAGGACGCACCGTCCACTTCAATTCCGACGACCTGGAACTGGGCAACGCGGACAAGGGGCTGTCGGGGAGCACCGGACGCGGCAGCGGCGACTGGCGGCTCGAGATGCACAGCGCGCTAGACATCGAGGTGCTGGCGTTCGTGCGCACGCCGGGCGGATTCCTCGCCGCGATGCACGACGCCGTGGCCCGGAAGGGGCGCCGGTACGACGTGGCGACGTTCAACCCCGGAAGCAACGCGAATCAGGTCAGCAGGCTGCGGATCGTCAATCCAGGCGATCGTTCCGCCCACGTGTCGATCGCCGGCGTCGACGACGCCGGCGAGTCGCCCGGCGGGGTGGTGCGGCTGACTGTCGATCCGGGCGCGGTGCGCACGATTACGGCGGCGGAACTCGAGCAAGGCGCGTGGGGCGTGGACGGGCGGCTGGGCGACGGCAAGGGGAAGTGGCGGCTGCGGATCGACTGCGAGCAGGAGGTGCTGGTGATGAACCTGCTGGAGAGCCCCACCGGCCACCTTTCGAACCTCTCGACCGGGTCCGCAATACCCGATTAGGCGGGCGGCGAAGCGCGGCGAACATCGCACCCGGAACCTTTGCTCCGCAACGGCGCAAGAAAGACAGGATCATGGGTGGGGAATCCCTCGAAGCGGGTCTCACGCCCCCCACACGGTCACCGGCCGCCCGTCGAGCGACTCCTCGTAGAGCTTCTCCTCCCATGGCTTCGACTCGTCGCGGTCGAAGATCACCAGGTGGCCCGACTCGCCCCGGCACCGGTCCATGTAGTCCAGCGTCTGCGCCAACGCCTTCGCGGATCGCGGCATCGAGGCCGCCGCGGCGGATCTTGCACTCCGCCACGTAGCGCCGGGCGGGCGTCCCGGGCGCCGCAGCGCCGAGCCGGCCCGGCGGCCGGACGATCAGGAGATCCGTGCGCCGGCGGCCCAGCGCTTACTCCGGCTCGATCCGACCGCCGCCGTTGACGATCCGCTGCAGGAACGCCTGCAAGCAGCAGCTGCGGCCCCGCCTCCCGGTACTGGAAGCGCTCGGTCCAGCGCTCCGAGTGCTCCCGGTAGAACCGCTGGAACGCGGCGAGCAGACCCTCCACGTCGAGGTCGCCGTCCGGCTTCACGTACCATTCGGTCTGCTGGAGGACACTCGTCCTCGCGGGCGTACATGAGCTCGCGCGGGATCACCTCGCGGCCACGGTACATGGTACGCTCGCACTCGCACTGCCATCCCCGCCAGTAGCGGCATGGGCCGCGGCGCAGTTGCGCCGGCTGGATCTCGAGCGCCGGCGGGCGGTCGCGGAGCGGAGGCGAGGAAGCAGGTCCGCGACCGCGGCCGGACGGACTAGGAAAGCGTCGCCCGGAGGCGCGGCCGCCCGGCAGCCCCGGCGGGATGAGGTGGACCTCGGCGAGACTCTGGAGGAGGCGACGATGACCCTGGTGGAACGGATTGCGCAGT
>JAPOVI010000312.1 GCA_026708265.1 Acidobacteriota bacterium | reverse complement strand
GCCACAGCCCCTGGGGGCCGTCAAGCCCGGGGCTGAGGTGCGCGGCAGATACGGCTTGTCGCGCCCTCAGCGCCGGGCCCGCTCGAGTGCCTCCGCCGAGGCCGCCCAGCTCTCCGCGGCCGCCGCCGGGATCGAGCCGGCCGCGGCGAGCCGGCGGAGCGCGCGGCGCCAGGCGCGGGCCCACTCGACCGACGGCCGCCCAGCACCGGTGCGATCGGCGACGGCCGCGGCCTCGCCCGGGAGGACGATCGACTCGAGCGTGCCGCCGGTTGGGCCCGGGCAGACGACCCAGACCCGCGGATCGCCGTCGTCGAGCGGCTCCTGGAGCCAACCGCCGCGGCCAGCGCACCAGGGACACACTACGGCCGGCCCTTCCGCCGGCGCAGCTCGAGCCACTCCTGGCCAGCGGCGCAGCTGCAGGCCTCGAGCGTGCCCAGCTCGCCCACGAACCCGAGCCCGCGGCAGTCGGGGCAGATCTCTCCTGTCTCGCGGTCCGCGGCTGCTTCGAAGGCGTGGTCTGAGGGTCGCTCGAGGCCGGATCCTGCAGGGGGGCCGCGGCCAGCGCCGCGGCCAGCGCCGGATCCGGGCCGTTCCGGAGGCGCCTGGCTGCGATTGGTCCCGTCGCGCGTCAACGAACCGACCTCTCCCCCATGGGGAGGCCCCCAATGGTTCCTCCCATGGGGGGATGGATGAGGTCTCCGGCCTTCCGGCCGGAGGCGCCCCCCAGGCGGCCTACGGCCGTGGATCCCGGAACCTCGAATCCGCACGGGTTGGACATACGAATGCCCGTATCCGGAGACGCCGGCTAACGCCGGCGCCGCAGCCAAGCGGTAGCAGGTCGCACGCGACGTGCCGTGCCGCTCCGCGATCGCCGCGACCGTCTCGCCGCGGCCGGACCGGCGCGCTGCGCGCCGGCGGTCCATCGCCTCCTGCACCTGAACGTCGCGCACGACCGTCCTCGCCCGCCGCGCAACGCCGGAGGCGAGGCCGCCCTGGCGACAGGCCGGCAGCGGCAACGCATTCGCGACCGCGGCGCCCAGGCGCCCGCGGCGCGCCTGGGTCGCCGACCAGCGTTTCGAGATTCCCTTGCCGAACCACCGCGCCCGCTCTTGGTTCACCCGGAGCGCGATCCGTTCGACCACGTGGTCCTCAAGGTGCGGCGCGTACTGGTCCCGGAGGCGCCGCGCCCAGGTGCGACTCGTGAGCCGCGACGGCCGCTGCATCGTGAGGTACGCCAGGCGGCGCATCCAGATCAGAAAGTCGGCCTCGGACCAGGGGCCGTCGTACATCGGTTCGCGATCGTCGTCGCGTTCATCGGCCGGCAGCTGGTATGCGGCGATCCATGCCCGGAGCCGGCGGGCCGGCTGGGCGTGGTCGTACCGCGGCAGCTTCCGCTCCGTCACCAGAGGTCGACCTCGTCAGGTTCTTGCCCGGTCCCGAGGAGACGACGTTTACCGCGCAGTTCGTCGACCAGGTCGCCGAGCTCAAGACGGACCGGACCAAAAGGCGGAGCTCGCCGCCCGTCGGAGCCGTCAGCTGGCATTGCAGGCCTGCAGACGCAGGGCGCGGCGGCGTTCCGGAGCGCGTCGACCAGCCATCCGCGGCCGCCGCAGGCAGTACATTCGCGGTCGGTCCGCGCGTCGGGCCGAATCCGTGCTATGCTGATCGCGCTTTACCGGACGCCCGACCACCACCTTCGTCTCCGGCCAAAGAAACTTGGGGTGGTCGGGCGTTGTTGTTTCTGGGGGGCGACCATCGGACCTTATAGATGATATCGCATCTTCTCGAGTGGCCAAAAAGGTGAGAGCCCGGTGTTGTATTCCTGGCGCCGCGACCCGTCTAAGAGGGTTGTGAAGCGGGTGTTCTCTGCCGCGAGTAAAGATCCGCTCCGGATCACGGACTTCCGGGCTATAGTCTCCAGGAATCACTATCAAGTTGCCTAGTCGCTGGAAGGCGACGAAAACGCCGTCCTGATCGCGATCGCGGCCACGTCGATCGCGGCGACGGCCTTCGAGGCGGCGCCCAGTTGGTCGACCACGTAAGAACGAATCTCGAGCATCGCGAGCTCGAGAGTTTCGGGCGTTAGGCCATCCGCCGGCGCGGGATCGTTTGGCAACGATCCCGCCAGCTCGATCAGCACCCGGCACGCGGTGACCCTGGCGGCCGCCGGCGCCTTCGAATCGCCGGCCAGATCCCGCAGGACCCTGAACGCATCGTCGGCCGCGGTCGCGGCGTCATCGTGCCAGGTCAGCGGGACGCTCTTCGGGTTCGTCCAGCCGCGTAGGCCGCCGGCGCTGCGTGGCCACTGGCAGCCAGGAGCTCGGCGAGCCGCGGGGATGCCCGGCCGGCGCCGTAGGAAGCCATGCCGACCAGCCTGGGCGACGTCAGCGGTACCAGGGCGCCAGCTGCCGGCACATTGAGCAGCCCTCCGCCGATCAGACCCGCCCCGCCGGCGGTCACCATGCCCGTCGCGCGAGACGTCATCGGCTGCATCGCCCGCCCGGCGATCGCGGGCTCGAGCGTCGGTACGGCCGCGCGCACCGCCCGCATCGTTTCGCCGATTTGCCGAGCCATCGCGCCCTGCACGCGGACGAGAGCCTCCTGGGCCTGGCGCTGCGATCCGGAGCGCGAGGCTTCGGCCAGCTGCTCGAGCAAACCGCCGACCTGATCGCGCTCGCGGAGGATCGCGTCGACCGCGGGCTGCCCGTCGGCCGTCCGGATGCGGGCATCGGTGACCGCGTCCAGCGACCGCCAGGAGTCGTTGATCACGTCGTCGATCGGCACGTCGCCGAGATAGGCGCGGCGGGCCTCGCCGCCTTCCCGGGCCGCGCGGAAAGCGATCCGCGGGTTCTGGCCCGTGCGGCTCGTCGTTCCCAGCAGCGTCGCCAGGCCGCGGCCGCCGGCACGGACCGCGGAGCCGGCCGCCTGACCTGCAGCTCGAGCTGGCACCGCGGCGCCGCGCGACGCTGCCCGGGCAATGGACCCGACACGCCCGGGAATCCTGGCGGCCGCCGCGGTGCCACCGGTGAAGATTCCGGCCAGGTCCGCAGCCATGCCGGCCGGGTCCTCTTCGAACGTGCGTCGCAGGCCCTCGAGGGAGCCGTAGCGGTCGGCGACGTACCGGCCGACAGCGTCCGCGTAGCGTTCCTGCTCCTGGCGCCCGGGGATCAGTTTCTGGACGACGCCGGCGGCCAGGCCGCCGACAGCCCGGGCTGTTTCGATCGGCGAGTGGATCGGTGCCAGGACGTCCGACACGGCCCGCCCGGCGCTGGGGAGAAAGTTTCGGCCGGCCGCGGCCAGCGACGCGCCCAGACCGCCGCGCTCGGCGTCCTCGGCCGGCATCGGCGCGCCCTGGCCACCGGTGCCGTACTGCGCGACCAGGCGCCGGAGCTCGTCGTCCGACATGGCGTCGAGTTCGGCTTTGGTCCACGGCATCCGTCAGCCTCCGCCTCGTTGCGCGAGACGCTGCGCGGCATAGCTCGCGGCCTCGGCTTCGGACAGGTAGTCGTCCGTTGCCGGCGCTCCGGTCGGCCGCACGATCGCGGTCGGATCGAACCCGTAGCCGGTCGCCAGCTCGCCGAACCGAACCCGTGCGGCGTCGATCCGGTTCTGGGCTCCTCGAGCGAACACGCCGACCTGAGTCGCGAGGTCCTGGCGCTGATCCGGAGTCAGCAGCTCGCCGCGATCGACGCGAGCAAACGCCGCCTGAAGCCGGCCGGGAAGGCCGGCCGCGCCGGCGGCCGCAGCGAACTCGCCCTCGCGGACGACGGAGCTCGGATCCAGCGCCTTCATAAACCGGAACACGAGAGCAATGTCGCCGGCGGCCGACGGGTTCTCCGCTAGCTGCTGCACCTCCTGGGCCGACTGAACGACCTGCAGGTCCGGCGCGATCTGCCGCTCAAACTCCTGTCGAAGCCGGAGGGTTTCGCCGAAGCCCTCGAGCGGATCCGGCGCAGCGGCGGCCGCCGCCGCCGAGGCCTGCTGCGCGCGATCATCGACCAGGTCGACCAGCTGTTTCGTCGTCAGCTCGCCGGCGTTCCACAACTGCAGCTCGCCGGGCGACGCGCCGCGTTCCTCGAGCACGGCCGCCATGCCGGACCGGTCGACGCCGGGCTGGAGATTCTCGATCACGATCTGCGCGGCATCGTCGCCGCGGCCGGCGAGCGCGGCCGCGGCCTCCGGCGGAAAGCCGGCTGCCTCGATCAGAGGAGCCCATCGCTGTCGCGTGGCTTCCGCGGCTGCGGCTTCCTGCTCCTGCTCCTGTCGCTCCCGGCTTTCGCGCCGGCGTTCCTGACCGCGATCGAGAAACGCGGTCCTGAGCTCGTCGTCGCCAAGCAGGACGCCGGCCTGGTCGGGCGTGACCTGGTCGCCGCCGCCGAGGTCGCCAAACAGCGACGCCGCGAGTTGCCGGCGGTTCTCCTCCTGCTGCGCCTCGCGATCGAACGTCGCCTGCTCGAGGCGCCGCCGTTTTCGGCCCTGGCTTCGCGACCGGATCGCGTGAGGTAGGAGGCCCAGGACGCCGCCGAGCGTGTCCACCGGCGTCTGTAGCGCCTGGTGGGCCATGCCCTCGGCGACCGGGTTGTACGGCGCCGACCGCCAGCGGGCGTAAAGGTCGCCGAGCGCCACCTAGCCGCCTCCGGCGCCGAAGGCCTGCAGCAACAGCTGGCCAAGCTGCGAGGCCTCGCCGACGCGGGCGTTGTAGTTGCCGAGCTGGCTGCCGTACTGGCGCCAGCGATCGCCTGCGTAGTCGAGCCGCTGCGGCCCATACTGCGCGGTCGGACCGAACTGCGGCAGCCCGGGCTGGCCGATCAGGCCGAACAGCTGGCCGAGCTCGTCGTAGGGCCGTTGCTCGTTGTAGCGCCGGACGTCGAAGCCGAAGCGGCGTCCCTGCAGGCCGAGCTGGCGGTTCGCGAGGTCCTGGCCCGCAATGCGGCCGGCGCGGCCCTCCTCGAGCTGCCGGTTCGCGAGGTCCTGGCCGAACAGCCGGCCAGCTTGCGCCTCGCGCAGCTGCTGGTTCGTGACGCCCTGGTCGAAGACGCGGCCGGCTTCGCCGGCGGCAAACTGGCGACCGGCGAGGTCCTGGCCGAAAGCCCTCC
>JAPOVI010000014.1 GCA_026708265.1 Acidobacteriota bacterium | reverse complement strand
CTCGGCCGAATGCACCATGCGCTTCTTGTGGTTGCCGCCGGCGGTGGGATGGTCGCGGATGCTCGGGTCGATTCCGCTGTACAGGGTGTTGGTGTGCTTCGTCGTCACGACGTAGCGGTGGCGGTCGGACGCGACGAACTCCCCGAGGATCCGCTCGCTGAGCCCGCCGCTGTACACTTCGTTGGACGTGTCGAAGTAGTTGCCGCCCTTCTCCGCGAACGCCTCCAGGATCCGGCGGCTCTCCTCGGGACCGGCGGAGCTGGGGGTCTCCGTCGACATCATCATCGTGCCGAGACAGACCTCCGACACGCGCAGGCCGCTCCGCCCCAGCAGCTTGTACCGCATTCGCATCTCCCTTCCCGACGTGCGCCGCCGGTGTCGGGATCGTACATCGCAGGAGGATTCGCATGTCGCAACGCCGGACCGTCGTCAGCATCCTTCCAGCGGCGCTGGGCGCGATCGGCCTCCTCGTGGCTCTGGGGGCGCGTCCCGCGCCGGCCGCAGCGCAGGACGCAGCCCCGCCGGCCGACGTCCGGGCCGTGATCGAGGGCACGTGGGAGCTCGTCGAGTGGCACGTCGGCGACCGGGTGCTGCGCCCACCCGAGATGGAGGGGCGCTGGATGGTGCATGACGGGTTGGTCATGGCCATTCGCCACCGCAACGGCCCGGACGACTTCGAGTCGACGGCGGGGTACGGGGAGTACCGCTGGGGGCCGATGACGTGGACCTACGGCTACGAGCGCTCGGAGGACCTGCACGGAGCGTCGCCCGACGACGTCGAGCTCACGGTCACGGGCTCGGACCCGATCCGCATGCGGACGTTCCGGATCAGCCGCGAGGGCGACATGCTCGTGCTCGACGGCGAGACGCTGCGCTGGGAGTACGACGTGCCCGGGCGGACGTTCCTGCTCAAGACGAGCGGCGGTCGGCCGATCCGCAAGTACCGCAAAGTGTCGCGCTAGTCGGCCTGCTCCGTGACATTCGTCAGTCGCAGTCGCTGACGCCCGGCACTACCGAGGAAGCGGCGCGGTCCGTATCATCGATCGCAGGATGACGGGGGCTTCCGAGACAGCGGGGCAGAGCGAGCGCGGCGGGTGCGTCGCCGAGCTCGCGGGGGTGCACCATCGCTACGGGGACGTCGTCGCCCTCGACGGGATGGACCTCGACGTCCGGGCGGGCGAGGTGCTGGCCGTGCTCGGCCCGAACGGGGCCGGCAAGACGACGGCGATAGCCCTGCTGCTGGGCAGCCTTCCCGTGCAGCGCGGCGAGGTGCGCGTCTTCGGGCGCGAGCCGGGGGCCGCGGCCGTACGCTTCCGCCGCGGCGCCATGCTGCAGTCGTCGGGCGTCCCGATCACGCTCACCGTCTCCGAGCACCTGGAGCTCTTCTCGAGCTACTACCCGGCGCCGCTCCCCCTGTCGCGGCTCCTTGCCCTGGCCGGTCTGGAGGACGTCGCCGAGCGCCGTTTCGCGCGCCTGTCCGGCGGGCAGAAGCAACGCGTCATGTTCGCGCTGGCCCTGGCCGGCGATCCGGAGCTGGTCTTCCTGGACGAGCCGACGACGGGGCTCGACGTCGAGGCGCGGCGCAGCCTGTGGGGGGAGATCCGCGCCCTGAAGGCGGCCGGCCGCACCGCGGTCCTGACGACGCACTACCTGGAGGAGGCCGACGCCCTCGCGGACCGCATCGCGGTCCTGGATCGTGGGCGTGTCGTGGCCGAGGGAACGCCGGCCGAGATCAAGTCTCGCGCGGCCGATCGGCGCATCCGGTGCGTCACCAGCGTCAGCCGGGAAGCGGTGTTCGCCCTGCCCGGCGTGGCGCGCGCCGAGCGGAACGGCCGCCACCTGGAGATCCTCGCCGCGCGTCCCGAGGAGGTCCTGCGGACCCTGCTGGCGCGCGATCCCGACCTCCACGATCTGCAGGTGACCGGCGTAGGGCTCGAGGATGCGTTCCTGACGCTGATCCGCGCCGACGGCCGGCAGGAGGACGCGTGATGACGGTGACCGGCGAGCGAGCCCGGCCGGGCCTCGCGCACCGCGCGCGGGTCTACGTGATGGAGACGCGCGCCCAGTGCCTGACCGTGGCGCGGACGCCGGCCTTCACCGTCCCGACGCTGGTCTTCCCGCTGATGTTCTACGTCTTCTTCGGGGTGGTGATGGCCTTCGCGCCCATGATGCCCACCTACCTGCTCGCCACCTACGGCGTGTTCGGGATCATTCCCCCGTCGCTGTTCGGTTTCGGGGTCGGGCTGGCCACCGAGCGCGAGAGCGGCGCGTTGCTCCTGAAGCAGACTACGCCGATGCCGGTCGGGGCGTACCTGTTCGCGCGCGTGGCCATGGCGATGCTCTTCGGCGCCGCCGTCGTGCTCGGGCTGTTCGTGCTCGGCGCCACCGCCGCAGGGGTCGCGCTGTACCGCTGGCAGTGGTTCGCGCTGGCCGGGGTCGTGCTCGCGGGGGTGTTCCCGTTCTGCGCCCTGGGCCTCGCCATCGGCGCCTGGGTGCGGGCGCAGGCCGCCGTCGCCATCGGCAACCTCGTCGACCGGCCGATGGCGTTCCTGTCCGGGTTGTGGCTGCCCATCTCGCTGTTCCCATCGGTCCTGCAGGACGTAGCGGTCGTGTTTCCCGCCTACCACCTCGCGCAGCTCGCGCTGAAGGTGATCGCCATGGACGAGGGGCAGTCCGCGGCGTTGCACCTCGCGGTGCTGGGCGCCTGCACGGTCGCGTTCCTGATCGTCGCGTCGTTCGGGTTCCGCCGCGTCAGCCAGCCCTGACGCGGGGAGGAGGCAAGGATGCAGGGAGCGGAGAGGACCGTGATGCGGGCCGTCGTATACGTAGCGGCGGCCGTTCTCGTGTTCGTGGGGACGCTGATGGCGCTGCCGGAGCCGTCCGCACCGGGGCAGGGGGCCGCGGACGAGTTGCCGGAAGGGAGCTTCGCCGTCATCCGCGCCACGGTCTTCGACGGGGAGACGTTCCGGGCCGACCACGACGTCTGGGTCGAGGACGGCAGGATTCGAGCGGTCGGCGCGGCGCTCGAGATCCCCGACGACGTCTCGCGCGTCGACGGCAGCGGGCGGACCCTGTTGCCCGGGCTGATCGACGCCCACGTGCATACCTTCGGCACGACGCTCAACGACGCGGTCCGCTTCGGCGTCACGTCGGTGCTCGATCAGTTCACCGATCCGGCCCTCGCCGCCTCGAAGCGCGCCGCGCGCGAGACGCTGGAGCGCGGCGACGAGGCCGACCTCTTCACCGCCGGCATGCTGGCGACGGCCGACGGCGGGCACGGCACGCAGTTCGGGATCCCGGTGGAGCCCGTGAGCGCTCCCGCCGACGCCGCGGCGTGGGTCGCGGCGCGCAAGGCCGAGGGCTCGGACTGGATCAAGATCGTGTACGAGGACGGCAGCCCCTACATGGACATCCCGTCGCTCGGTCCGGAGACGATCGGCGCGCTCATCGCCGCCGCGCACGCCGAGGGCCTGCTGGCCGTCGTCCACGTGTCCAAGCTCGCGCACGCCCTCGAGGCGGTGGACCTCGGCGCGGACGGCCTGGTGCACGTCTGGGGCGACGCGGTCGTCGACGACCCGCAGGCGGCGCAGATTGCCGAAGCCGGTGTCTTCGTCGTCCCGACGCTGTCGGTCGTGACCGCGATGAGCGGGGACGGCATCGATGCCGAGCTGCTGCAGGAGGCGGGCGGGGCCAACGCGTCTCGCATGCAGCGCGAGACGCTGGTCAACCGCTTCCCCGACCTGCCCGACGAGGCCCGGCCCGCCACGCGGGGCGAGACGGCTATCGCCAACGTGCGGCGCCTGCACGCGGCCGGCGTGCGCCTGCTCGCGGGGACCGACGCCCCGAACCCCGGTACCGGGGCCGGGATCTCCCAGCATGGCGAGCTGCAGCTCCTGGTGCGTGCCGGGCTCAGCAGCGCCGAGGTGCTGGCCGCCGCCACCGCGACGCCGGCCGCCATCTTCGGCCTCGATGACCGCGGGCGCATCGAGGCAGGCCGGATCGCCGACCTGGTGCTGGTAGACGGCGATCTGGAGAGCGACGTCTCCGCCAGCACGCGCCTGGTCGCCGTGTGGAAGGACGGCTACCCGGTGGCGCGCAGCATCGACCGCGAGACGTCGGCGGCGCCGGCGGCCCCCGAGACCACGCTGATCTCGGACTTCGAGGAGGGCGTCGGCGCCAGCTTCGGGGCCGGATGGCAGGTGTCGACCGACCGGATCCGGGGCGGCACGTCGACCGCGGAGCTGTCGGCCCCGCAAGGGGCGTTGCGGGTGGAAGGCGAGGTCGTCGCGGGCAACTCCGCGTTCATGTTCCCGTGGGCGGGCGCCATCTACTTCCCGGGCCCCGCGCCGATGCAGCCGGTCGATTTCTCCGGCCGCGAGGTGCTGCGCTTCCGGACGCGCGGTGACGGAAGGGGCTATCTGGTCATGCTGTTCAGCGGCGGCGCGTCGGTGGCCGCGCCCCCCAGCGTGCCGTTCACCGCTCCCGCGGACTGGACGGAGGTGGAGATCCCGCTCGCGCGCTTCCCGACCGCGACTCCCGGACTCATCGAGGGCCTTGCGTTCGTGGCGACGGCCCCGCCAGGGGCCTCCGCGGGAGCCTTCGCCTTCGAGCTCGACGACGTGGAGATCCGGTAGGTGGAGATCCGGTAGGAGGACCATGACCAGAAAGCAGACCGTCCTCGCGATTGTGCTCGGTGGGATTGTGGCGAATGCCCTGGACATCATCGTCCACGGCTTCCTGCTCAATCCCATCTACGCAGACGCGTCCATTCTCTTCCGCACGGATTTCTCTCCGCTGTGGCTCACCCTGGGCGACTTCGTGTCCGTCGCGGTATTCGTCTGGGTCTATGCACGTGTCCGGTCCTGCTTCGGAGCCGGCGCGGCGGGCGGGGCGGCCTTCGGCGTCTACGCGGGCGTGCTCATCGGGTTCCCGACGCACATCTTCCTCAACCTTGTCCTGGTCGAGTTCTCCTACGGCCTGGCGTGGGCCTGGACGATCAACGAGATGGTGTGGTGCGTCGCCGTCGGTTCCATCGTCGGGAGGATCGCCGGTGAGCGGAACGCCGCGACGGCTGGCGCATAGACGACTCCTGCCACCGGAGCGGCTCGGCTGGATGCCCTACCTGTGGCTCTTCTGGCTGACCAACTTCTTTCAGAAGTGGTTCCTGGTGCCGCTCGAGCCGGTCGAGTTCACCCTCGCCCTGTGCACCATCGCGCTGTTCCTCGCGGTCTACTTCAACGGCTACTGGAAGTCCGGCCAGCGGCTGCTCGTCAACGTGGCGGGCCTGCTGCTGCTCGGCATCGCCTGGATGCCGTTCAACGCGGGCGCTACGGTCTTCTTCATCTACGGCAGCGCGTTCGTCGGACGTGCGGTCCGGCCGCCGCGTGCCTGGGCATACCTCGCGGGCATCGCGCTCGTGGTCTTCCTGGAGTCGCTGGCGCTGGACCTGCCCGCGATCTTCCTCCTGTTCGGTGCCCCGGTCTCCGCGCTGGTCGGCGCGGCGACGGTCCACCTCGCGGAGGCCGGGCGTCAGGAGAGCGCGCTGAGGCTGTCACAGACTGAAGTGCGGCGCCTTGCGGCCGTTGCCGAACGCGAGCGGATTGCGCGCGATCTCCACGATCTCCTCGGCCACACGCTGTCGGTAATCGCCATCAAGGCCGAGCTGGCCGCGAAGCTCGCGACGCGCGGAGATCGACGGGCGGAGCAGGAGATCCGAGACGTCGAGACCATCTCGCGCGGCGCCCTGCGCCAGGTGCGCGAGGCGGTGGCCGGCTTCCGCCGGGCGGACCTGGACGGCGAACTGGCCGCTGCGCGTCTCGCGTGCGAGGCGCGGGGCATCGAGCTCGCCGTCGACCTTCCGCCGATCGACCTGCCGCCGGACCAGGAGGTCGTGCTGGCGATGTGCCTGCGCGAGGCGATCACCAACGTCGTCCGCCACTCGGACGCCCGTCACTGCCGGGTCAGCCTCGCGCGTCAGGGATTACGAATCCGCCTCACGGTGGCCGACGACGGGGTAGGCGGTGCGATTCGGGAGGGCACGGGCCTCTCCGGCATGCGCGAACGGGTGGAGCGGGCCGGCGGCGCGGTGGAGCTCGACTCTGCGGCGGGCGTCACCCTCACCGTTCGCCTCCCGGCCGCCGGGCCGCAGGGGGCGGGCGTGCGGGCGCCGGGCCGGGAAGCGGCATGATCCGGGTTCTGGTCGCCGAGGACCAGGCGATGGTGCTCGGCGCGCTCTGCGCGTTGCTCGACCTCGAGGACGACATCGAGGTGGTCGGCCGCGCACGGGACGGCGCCGAGGCCCTCGGTCTGGCCGAGCGCGTGCAACCTGATGTCGTGCTCACCGATATCGAGATGCCGCGGATGAGCGGGCTGGAGCTGGCCGCGACGCTCGTCGGGCGCGGCCAGCGGGTCATCATCCTCACCACCTTCGCCCGTCCCGGCTACCTGCGCCGGGCCCTCGACGCCGGCGTCCGCGGCTACCTGCTGAAGGACTCGCCGGCGGAAGAGCTCGCGCGCGCCGTGCGCGACGTTCAGGCCGGCCGCCGCGCCATCGCACCGGAGCTGGCCGCGGAGGCCTGGTGCGAGGCCGACCCGCTGACCGATCGCGAGCGGCAGGTCCTGCGCCTGGCCGGAGACGGCCTCCCCGGAGCCGACATCGCGTCGAACCTCGGCCTGTCGGAAGGGACCGTACGCAACTACCTGTCGGAGGCGATCGGGAAGCTCGGTGCGGCGAACCGCGTCGAGGCGGCGCGCATCGCCCGCCAGAAGGGGTGGCTCTGAGAACCTACTCGCCTCGCGCCCGACGGGCTGCGGTCGCGCGGTCGACGATCGAGACGAGGGTCGACACGACCAGCACGTACGCGGTCGCGCGGGCGGCCTGCGCCAAGAGCGCCGCGAAGGGGGCGAACACCTCCAGACGAGCCGCCGCCAGCCCGACCAGCGGAACGAAGTACCCGATGCCGTTCCAGCGTCCGAGCGTGCTCATGCGCAGCCGTTTCTTGCGGTGCACCCAGTACGAATCGAACACGTACTGGCCGAAGGCGACGGCGACGAGCGCGGGCAGCACCAGGGGCACCTGACCCGCCACTGCCGCGCCGGTCAGGCATGCGGTCACGAAGAGGCAATCGGTCCCGTGGTCGAAGAGTTGACCGCCGGGCGACGCCGTGCCGAGCAGCCGGGCGACCCTGCCGTCGACGTAGTCGCTGCCGATGGCCGCGGCCAGCAGGACCGCGGCGACCCTCGCGTCCAGCAACTCCGGCTGCGCGAAGGCGACCGCCAGCGGCAGGGCCAGCGCCAGCCGAAGTCCGGTGAGCAGGTCGGCCGAACGAGTCATCCTGTGGGAGTCCCCGGCAGAGCGGGAAAACCACGCTGTGTCGAGCGGTGTTCCCCGGTCATCCCTACCGCTCCCTCGAGTCGCCGGACGACAGGTCCTTCGCGCAGAACGATCCGAGAGCGTTCCTGGCGCAGTTCCCGCGCGGCGCCGTACTCGATGAGGTGCAGCGGGTGCCGGAGCTGCTCTCGTACCTGCAGGGCATCATCGACTCCGACCCCTCGCCGGGGCGCTGGATCCTGAGCGGGTCTCAGAACTTCGCCCTGCTCGAGTCGGTCACGCAGTCGTTGGCCGGGCGAACCGCCATGCACCAGCTCCTCCCGCTGTCCTGGGATGAGATCCGTCGCTTTCCCAAGTACCCGGCTGGTCTCTACGAGGCGCTCTTCAGCGGAGGCTACCTACGCATCTTCGATCGAAACGTCAGCCCCCCCGACTGGATGCGCTCCTACGTCGCGAGCTACATCGAGCGAGACGTGCGCACGATCAGCACGGTGGGAGATCTCAACACGTTTCAGCGCTTCGTCGAGCTCTGCGCCGGCCGCACCGCTCAACTGCTCAACTATTCGGCCCTCGCCGACGACTGCGGCATCTCGCAGCCTACCGCCAAGGCTTGGTTCAGTATTCTGGAGGCGAGCTTCGTCGCGTTCCACTTGCCGCCGTTCAACGTCAACCGGCGCAAGCGACTCGTGAAGATGCCGAAGCTGTACTTCTATGACACGGCTCTCGCATGCTGGCTCCTGGGGGTACGGGAGCCCGGGCAGCTTCGCACGCATCCGCTTCGAGGCGCCATCTTCGAGACCTGGGTCGTCTCCGAAGTGCTCAAGCATCGCACGCATCGCGGCGAGAGTGGAGGTCTTTCCTTCTACCGCGAACGAAACGGCGCGGAACTGGATCTGCTGATCGAGGAGCCCGACCGCCTGACCGTGGTCGAGGCCAGTCCGCGGTTACCCCGTCGTCGAGCCTGCTCGACGGCGTGCGACGCGTGCGGCCCCACCTTCAGGACCTGCGGCCGCGGTTGGACGCCGCCGTGGTCTACGGGGGGGCCGACCGGCAGCAGCGCACGGACGGCGGGCTGATTCCCTGGCGGCACGTGCGGTCGGTAGCGCCCCCCAGGCTCGAGCCACTCGTTCGCGTCTCCGCCGACGGGCAACCTGTCGCCGGTGCCGCCGTGCTGGCCCGGTCGCCGGACGGGACGTGGATGTCTGCCAGAACCGACGAACGAGGCCGTGCGACGATCGACCTCGCTGCGGGTCATCTTGCGGTTACCGTGTTCGTGGCGAGGGACGGATTCGCGGCGCACGAGGAGTCGGAGTGGGAACCGGACGAACGTGTTCTGCACGTCCAACTGACGCCGCTGCCGGAAGGCGGATCCCGTCTCGCAGAAGGAGTGGCGCCGGGCGGCCGACTCGACCTCGACGTCAGGGGGAGGCCGGCCGGCATCGATGTCGTCGAAGGGGAGCATCGGGTACTGAAGGTGGATGGTCCCGACGGGCCGGACGGGACCGAGGCGGCACGGACATACTCCCTGGAGGTCGACCTGCGCGTCGTCAGGGTTCTCGATGGGGTGGCCGTGCTGGAGCATCGCTTGCGGACCGGCGATCAGCGACCGGCTCGTAGAAGGCCGGCGTGACGGGTGGGATCGGCCCGAGCGGCATCGACTGCGTCGGCCGGGCGGCAAGTCTCGATGTCGGATGGAGGCTCTCGATGGATCACCAGGAACTGCTTCGTCAGCTTTGCGCCCACATGGAGTGGGCCGATGCCAAGGTCTGGTCGGCGATCCTCGCGGCGGAGGAGGCGCGCGACGACGCGCGGCTGCGCGACAAGCTGCGTCATCTCCACGAGACGCAGCAGCAGTACCTGGGCATGTGGACCGGCCGGCCGCCGCGGAGCGCCGAGAGCGCCGACTCTCTCGCTGCCGTCCACGAATGGGCGCAACCGTTCTACGCAGCGGCGCGGAGCTTCGTGGACGCCACCGGCGCGGAGGCGATGGCCGGCACGGTGTCGGGCGTCTTCGCCGAGCGGATGCAGCACTACCTGGGGCCTCCGCAGGGCACGGTCACCCTTGCGGACACCGTGGTTCAGGTCGTGACGCATACGACGCATCACCGAGGGCAGGTCATGACCCGCCTGCGCGAGATTGGAGGCGAGCCGCCGCTGGTCGACTACGTGATCTGGCTGTGGTCGGGGAAGCCGGCCGCGGCGTGGAACGGGCCGTCGCGCGGGGCTTCCTGACGGGCGGGCACGGAGTCTCCTGCGGTCGTCGGGCCCGGCGTCGCAGGTTCCTGGCTCGGAGCCGGAGCCGATCCTTCGAGCGCGGAGCGATCGTCCTACCCGAACAGCTCGCGCTGGGCTCGCGGCCAGAACGCAACGCCGATGAGGGCGTTGAACAGGATGAAGAAGTTGTGCTGCACGAACCCGAAGGCGGCCATCTGGCCTTCGTTCTCGGGGAACAGGATGACCCAGAAGGTGATGGCCGCGGCGCGCATGGGCGTCGGCACGGCGGCGGCGAAGAAGACGACCGGCAGATAGCCGAGGAGCGACAGGAAGGACGCCTCGACGCCGAAAAGGTTGAGCGCGACGGTGTAGACCACGACGGCGGCCAGAAGCGCCGGCGAGCGAAGCAGCACGAACAGGGCGTAGTGCCGTAGCGAGGCCTGCCGGAAAGCGTGGAAGATCCGCCGGTCTCGCAGGCGGAGTCCGGCTGCGAGCGCTCCACGGAAGTAGAGCAGCCAGACGACGAGGACCGGCACCGCCCCTGCCGCCAGCCACGGCACGAGTCCGAAGGCGGGCGGCAGCGTCCCGCCGCTGAACGCGAAGCCGACGGTGGCCCAGAGAAGCAGGTAGTAGACCTCGCAGAACATCACGAAGAGCATCACCGAACCGACTTCCCACCCCGGGACCCGGTCGCGCCGGTGCAGGTAGTAGGCCATCGCACCCTTGCCGATCTGCTCGTTGAAGATCGAGATGATGTAGGCGCTGGCGCGGATGGGGAGGATGTCCCGGTAGCGGATGGGCTTGATGAACCAGGTAAGCGCGCGGCTGACGACGAGGGTGTCGATCACGAAGTAGAGACCGGAGTAACCGACCATGAGCGCGATCCACGGCACCCACTGGACGTCCCGGAAGACCTGCGCCATGTAGTCGGCCAGCGACAGGCCCTCGCGCTCCGCCGCCCCGGTCAGACGGAACGCGAGGTAGGCGAAGCAGGCGATCCCGATCGCGAGGAAGGCCGCGCGCCCCGCGCGGCTGCGCCCGGGGGGCGCGGGAGGCTGGCCCTCGGTGGAAGCCGAGGGCTGGACGGTCGGCGTGGGCTCGGTCTCGGATGCGCTCATCGCGGGCTGCGCTGTGCTCTTCGGTCACCGTGCGGGGATCCCGCACAGCTTCGATAGCGTATCCGACAAGGGCGTGAGCTGGATGCCCAGGTCGCCGTCGGCGTTGCGTTCCACCGACTCGTCCGATGTGATGACGTCGATGACGTCGCGCGTCATGCCGCCGGTGCGGACTAGCCCCGTAAGGCCGGCGCCCAGCCTCGCCAGCAGGACCGGCGTCGAGCGCACGTCGATCTCGTGCCCCAGCAAGGCAGCCGTCCGCTCCAGCAACTCGCGGTAGCGGAGCGGCTCGGGACCGACCAGCTCGTGCGTCTGCACGCCCGCGGCCGGCTGCGCGCAGCACCGCAGGACGGCGTCGCAGAGGTCGTCGACGTCCAGGGGGCGCAGCGTGTGCACCCCGCCGCCCAGGACGCGGACCGAGCGTTGCGCGGCGGCGCGGCGAAGGGCGCGTCCGCCGGCCGTGTCCGGGCCGAGGAGCAGCGGGGTCCGGATGATGGCGGCGTCCAGGCCGGATTCGGCGAGCAACCGCTCCGCCTCGCCCTTGGAGCGGAAGTAGCCGTTGGTCGAGCGCGGATCGGCGTCCAGCGAGCTGACGAAGACGACGTGGCCGACGGCCGCGCCCCGCGCCACGGCGACGAGGGCGCGGGTGGCCTCGACGTTGGCCGTCTCGTAGCGGGTCGTCGGGCTCTCGAAGAGGATCCCCGCGAGATGGACGACGGAGTCGGCGCCGGAGAGCGCGGCGGTCAGGCGCTCCGGCTCGTCGTAGCGGGTGACCTCCACCGTGATGCACGGCGCGGCGGGCAGGCCGTCGCGCGCCTCCGGGCGCCGCACGAGGGCTACGGCGGCAAGCGCATCCTGGTCGGCCACCCGCGCCAACAGCGCCGTGCCGACGGCGCTGTTGGCGCCGGTGATCGCGACCGTTCCGCTAGCCACGCGCCCCGATCACTCCGTCTCCTCTCGCGTGGCGCGCCCCAACGTCCCCTTCTCCGGCCGGTAAGGCGGCAGACCCAACAATTCTTCCTCGGAGATCGACGGCCGGCTCCATCGGCCGTCGGCGTCCTCGCGGGCCTTCTTCGCGGCGGCACGCGGACACGTCCTGCGCCGCCGGCGGGCAGGCCGGTCCCGATCACGACCCGGACGGTGCCGCCTACTCCGGCCGGTGGGGGAGCAGCTCCCAGTAGAGGTGGCCCCCAACCAGATCCCCGTCGTCGTTCGTCCGCGGCCGGCCGCCGAGGCGCAGGACGTCGCCGTCGAGCTGGTAGAGCCGTTCGGCGTCCGTCACCCCGCTGACGGGCCGCGTGCGGCCCTCCTGGTGATGGACGACGTACGGCGGGTCGGCGTCCTCGTGCACGGTGAAGGGCCCGAAGTAGCCGCCGTAGGTCTGGTAGGCGGCCAGCGACTCCTCCGGCGTCGGCGTGTCGCCGGCGTACGGCATGCGTCCCTCGCGCGCCATCAGGTGGACCATCATGTGGCCGGTCGGGGTGTAGAGGATCCAGGAGCCGGCGCGATCCACGTTCCGGTTCCCGCTCTCGACGGGCACGCCGTCCTCGACGACGTAGCTGTCCGTGTAGAGGAGTTCCCGCATTCCGAGGAAGCGCTGCGCCTCGGCCGACAACTCCGCGTCCGGCAGCCGCTGCCAGACGACCTGGCGCGTGGCGTCGTTCTTCATGCCCGTATCGGAAGCGGGCGTGAGGATGAGGAGGTCGCCCTCGATGTCGTAGTAGCGTTTCGCGTCCACCTCGCCGCCGGGGTTGATCTGGCCCATCCGGTGGTGGATCAGGTACCCGCCGTCGCCGTCCTCCTCGACGGAGAAGGGACCGTAGTACGCGGTGTAGCCCTGGAGCGCGGCGTGCACCTCCTCCGCCGTCGGCTCGCTGTCGTCGGCGAACGGCTCGCGGTCGAGCGGCATCACGTTGACGGCCATGTAGCCGCGGTCGCTGTACGTGATGTAGCCCAGCGAGTTGAAGTCCTCGACCGGCGTCCAGGCGCCGCTCTCGTCCTTCACGTTGCGCCCCACGAGCTGGTAGGTGCCGACGATCGGCTCGCGCATGCTCGGCGCCGCCGCGTCGTCCATGGCCGCTTCCGGCGCCTCTCCGGCGCAGCCGGCGAGCACGAACGGCAGACCGACCAGGGCGGCGAACGTGAGAGTGATTCTTGGTTTTCGCATGATGCCTCCGTTTCATCCCTTGGCGTAGTCGAACAGAGCCGCCACGTCGACGGTGAAGTCTTCCAGGAGGGGCGAAGTCGCCGTGTCGCCGCGGGCGAAGACGCCGTGCTCGGCGTAGACCCCGCCGGAGAGAGTCAGCACGGTGACGGTCTCGGTGCGGGGATCGACGATCCAGTACTCCGGGATGCCCGCCTCGGCGTAGTCGTTGCGCTTGGCGACGAGATCCCGCGCCGGGTCGTCGGGGCTGACGACCTCCGCCACGAAATCGGCACCCTGCCAGTAGCGGGGCTCGTTCCGCGGATCCGATCGGCGACGAAGCGCGGCGAGATCGGGCTTGCGGAACTTACCTTCACGTACACGCACCCGCAAACCCGCGAAGAGGACGAATCCGTTGCGGGGGCCGAGGTGGGCGTCGAGCAGGCGATTGAGGAACTGCAGGATGGCCTGGTGGGCGACGGTCGGCATGGGCAGGAGCTCGATATAGCCGTCCGTGAATTCGACCAGGCGGTTGGTCCGGTCCGTGAGCCACAGGTAGTGCGCCTCGTCCCAGCACCCCTGGGGCGGCATGGAGTCGCAGAGCAGCGCGTTCAGCGCGGCCTGAGAGGTCGTTGACGTCGAGCTCGTAGCTTGCGTCACTCTTCTCTGTCAGTCAGCGGGTGATTGGCTCAGGGCAGGAAGACATCTGAGAATCAGGCGCTGAGGGACGCTGCTCCGGAGCGTTCGCTCCCCTGAGCCAGTCACCATTCGCCCTATGGCTACGGTGCGACGGCGCCGCCCGCGCCCCGTTCCGGCTGGGCGAAGACCCACAGCGCCGCGCCCGGGTCGGGCGGGTTGCGGATCTCCGGGGCGAGCACGGAGTAGGCGCGCGTCAGATAGCCGCCGCTGCCGACGATGACGGCCACGTACTGCCGCCCGTCGACCGCGTAGGTGATGGGCGGGGCGTTCGGGACCTCGCTGAGGCGCGTCGCCCACAGCCGGTCGCCGGTGGCGGCGTCGTAGGCGCTGATGCGGCGGTCGAGCGAGCCGGCGAAGACGAGTCCGCCGCCGGTGGCGAGGGCGCCGGTCGTCTGCGGGGCGCGCTGCCGCGCGATCCAGGCGGTTTCGCCCGTCGCCAGGTTGACCGCCTCGAGGCGCCCGTACTGCCCGTCGCTCTCCGGGCGCGGGCGTACCGTCCAGCGCACGCCGGTGGTCAGGCTGCCGCGCTCGCCCGCGCCCACCGGGACGAGATCCATGCACGCCTCGATGATGGGCACGTAGGCGATGTGCGTGCGCGGGTCGTAGGCGGTCGGGGCCCAGCTCCTCCCGCCGCCGACGTGCGGGCAGAGCCGCTTGGTCTCGCCGTCGCCGGGGATGAGCCGTGGATCCTGTGTCTTGCGACCGGTGACCGGGTCGATGGCGGTAATCCCGGTCTGCAGCCCGAGGTCGAGCGAGGACACGTAGCGGCCGGTCGCCGCCTCCACGAAGTCGAAGATCGCCTGCTTCCCGACGGTGACGACGACGCTCGTCGGTTCGCCATCGACCGGCAGCTCGGCGATCTGGCGCTCGAAGGCCCAGTCGAGGTCCCACTGCCCGTTGGCCTGGTGCTGGAAGTGCCACGCCAGCTCGCCGGTGTCGGCGTTCAGGGCGAGCGTCGCGTCGAGATAGAGCCCGTCGTTGTTGGTGCCCGGCGGCCCGACGGCGTCCCGGAGCGGCGCGGTGTCGTAGGTGTTGCCGGTCCCGAACAGCGCCAGGTTGTTGACGGGGTCGTAGCTGCCAGGGATCCACACCGACGCCCCGTTGCGGGCGACGTGCGTGAGGCCGTTCCACGTGTGCCCGCCCGGCTCGTCGGGGCCCGGGATGGTGCCGAAGCGCCACGCCTCCTCGCCGGTCTCGATGTCCAGCGCCACGACGTAGTTGCCGCCGTCGTGGCGCCCGGTCGTGCCGACCATCACCTTGCCGCGCGCGACGAGCGTGCCGCCCGTCATCCGCAGACCGGCTTCGAGGTCGCCGACCTGCCGGTCCCAGACGACGTCGCCGGTCTTCGCGTCGAGAGCGACGATGTGGGCGTCGGAGGTCGGGACGAAGAGGCGGTCCCCGTAGATCGACATGCCGCGCTTGAGGCTCGGGGCGACGCCCCCCGGCATCCGGCGCTGGTACTCCCAGAGGAAATCCCCTCCGGCTGCGTCGAGGGCCTGCACCCGGTCGCCGTAGCCGTGCACGAAGAGGACGCCGTCGCGCACGATGGGGGTCGACTCGTTCGGCCCGCGGGGGAGCGACCACGACCAGGCGACGCGCAGGTCCGTCACGTTCTCCCTGTCGATCTGGTCGAGCGGGCTGTAGCCGTATGCGGAGTACGTCCGGCGCCACAGCAGCCAGTCGCCGGCGGGGGGATCGTGCAGAGCTTCGTCAGTGACCGGCTGCATGCCGTCGAGCGGGTTGTAGGGGGCGGGCCAGGGCGGCAACGCCGCTCCGGGCGAGAGGCCGCCGCCGGCGGAGCTCCACCCGGGGGCGAGGCCCGCGAGCAGATCCGGATCGGCCGGGAGCGCCGTGCCGCTCGCCTCCACGCCGTTCTCCTGCAGCATGAGGGCGACGAGCTCGGTAACCGTCTCGTCGTCCAGCACGCCCGGCCGGTCCTGCGGCATCGTGGTGGAGGTGAGTGTGAACAGCGCTTCCACCGAGCGGGGGAGCCACGCCTCCCGGAAGGCCGTGCCGCGGAGCGGCGGCGCGAACGGGCCGTCGTCCAGGTTCTCGCCGTGGCACGACGCGCAGTGCTGCGCATAGGCGGCGAAGCCCGCGTCGGCCTGTTCGGCCGTGTAGGTGGCGGGCTCCCGCCGAGGCTGGGCCTGGCCGGCGTCCACGGACGATGCCGTGAACGCCAGCCCGGCGAGGGCGGCGACCCGGACGGCGGTCATGGCCTACCTCCGGGGCTCGGTCGGATCGCGGCCGTCGAGCGGCGCGCCCGTCCCCGACGAGCCGAGGAACAGCTTGCTCCCGTCGATGAACGTCACGTCGCGGCCGTTGGCCTTGTTGGTGCCGTCCTTGGAGCGGAAGCCCTCGACGAACACCTCCGAGCCGGCCAGCAGGTCGCGCTTCGTGAAGCCGCGCCGCAGGAGCGCGCTCGGCGGCCCGCCCTCGATCATCCACCGCGCCTGGGTACCGTCCTCCTGCTCCACGTCGATGTGGATCCAGGTGTGCGGGTTCACCCACTCCATGCGGACCACGGTGCCGCGCAACTCGATCGGCGCGGCGGCGTCGAACTCCGCCGCGAACGCGTGGTGCGCCTCCGCCGGCGCGCCCGCGAGCGCCGCGAGAAGGCCGACGCCGACACCTGCGACGGCGATGGCTGTCACTGCTCGCATTTCGATTCCCTCCTGCTTCCCGGTCCTACGGCCGCTTCCGGCCGGAACCCTCGTCACACGCTCATCGTTCAGCGTTTCAGCGGCCGGGGTTCGCTTCCTCCCAGGCCAGCAGCTCACCCCACTTCTCCTCCAGCTCGCCCTCGCGGATGGCCGCCTCGCGCAGCGCCTCGTCGAGCGCCCACGCCCGGTCGACGCGGGCGCCGCGGATGGCGTTGATCATGCCGTAGTTGTGCTCGTGGCAGGCGTACTCGAACAGCCGGTCCTGGTTGCCCTCCGCCGCCCACGGGTCGAGCGTGAAGTAGTTCACGGCGCTCCAGTGCCGCACGAAGACGTTCGGATCCTCCACCGTGTAGTGATACTCGAGCGTGTTGGCGTCGATGCGCCGGAAGCGTTCCGTGAGCCGCAGCGTCTCGCCCGTGCCGGGGTAGTAGTGGACGTGGGCGGACCCGCCGAACGGACCGCCGTGGGCGGGCACGAAGTTGTTGACCGTCTCCTTGAAGTTCGCGGACTCGACGACGAGCGTGTCGTCCTCCCAGTAGCCGCGGGAGTCGCCGTTCCACTGACGGATCGCCGGATCGAGCGGCACCTGGTCGGTCACCGGGATGATCCGGACGAAGCCGTAGGGCATCACGATGCTGACGTGGCCGGGCGACTGGATGATCTCCTTGAGCGGCTGCTGGCTGCTGCCGAGCATCTCGCCCGGCAGGCCGTTGCGGGTGAGGCAGCGCTCCGAGAGGCCGCGGTCCTCCCAGTCGTCGCCCTGGCTGCGGTGGCGGCGCGCCTCCTCGCGCGCCTCCCACTGCTCGAGGGCGGCGCGGGTCAGGGGCGGCATGTGCCCGTCCGGCGGGTCGATGACCTGCGACGTCCGCAGCGAGAACCCCGGCTGCGTCGGGTCGGCGCTCCAGAAGGCGTTGTACTCGGCGCCCGCGATCCGGTACCCGGGCCGGCCGTCGTCGGGGGCGTCGGAGCGCGCGTAGCGCCGCACGTCCTGCTCCACGAGCTGCTGGGCGACGGCGTCATCGTCATCGTCGCTGATGACGCGGCGCAGACCCAGGCGCTCCCGCTCGGCGGCCTCCTCCTCGGTCATGAACTCGCGCATCCCGAACTCGTCCGGGCGCTCGAACGGCGTGTAGGTGCGGGTGTCCCAGAATCCCTGCAGGTCCGGATCGCCCCACGGCGTCGTCGGTGCCGTGTAGTCCGCCTCGCCGGTGCCGAGCTGCTGCCCCGCCACCGGCGCCAGCGCCAGCACCGCAGCCGCAACGGTCGCCGCAAGAACTCGATAGGTCACCGCGCACCTCCCTCTTCGTCGACGAGCCCGCCGTAGACGTACGGCTCGGCCAGGTCGACGCACTTGAACTCCAGCAACCGCACGTTCTCCTCGATGCGCCGGTAGAGCGGGAACCGGATCGTCCACGGCCGGGTGAAGACGTCCGGATCCTCGATGGTCGCCTCGTACTGCAGATGATAGGGGCTGATCGGCGTGTAGCGCTCCACGACGCGGAGCCCCGCGCTGTGGTAGTTGCCGGCCCGGTCCAGCCACGGCAGGTCATGGAAGCCGGTTACCTCGACCACGAGGGTGTCGCCCTCCCAGCGGCCGTTCGACCAGCCCATCCAGGTGTCGATGGGGGCCTCGGTGGTGGCCCCGATGGGGATGGTCCGGTTCGCGCTCGCGAACTGGTAGGCGATGACGACCCGGCTCGTGCTCTGGATGATCTGGAACGGGTACGGCAGGTAGGTGGCGCGCGGCACGCCGGGGTAGTAGCACTTGGCCTCCGGATCGCCCACCGTGTTGATGTTGTCGTGGTCCACGTCCAGCCGCCGCTCGAAGTTCTCCTGCCGCCGGGCCAGGGCCTCGGGCCGGTAGGGGATTGCCCCGCCCTCGATGACGCTCGCCCCCGGAGGCTGGGCGCCCCACATGCCGAGCTGGCGGTCGAACGGTCCCGCCTCCGCCCCGTGGGCCTCCAGGTTCCAGTTGGCGGTCGTGAACGCCTGCCAGATGCCGTTCAAGTCGGGATTCGACGTCCCCGGCAGGCGGGGAGCCCCGTAGCCTTCCGGGGTCTGGCCGGCCGCCGCCCCCGGCAGGAGCCAGAGAACCGCGCCGACGGCGACCAGCATCGCTGCAGTCGCACCCCTCCAGGGGGCCGAGCGTGTCGACCCCGGTCTCAATCGCGTGCGCATGCGACCTCCCTCCCGGCGCCCGGGAGCCTCCAACGCCGGCGTCGACCGGGCGCCTCGCGCGCCCCCCGGGCAACGTCCCGGGGGGCACCGCCTTTATACACCGTCCCGCCCCTGCGCGGTGCGGTTTCGAGCCGCCCGCTCGCTCGTCGCGCTTCGTGCGGCGCCGACCTGGACCTCGCGGCCACCCTGGTCGCCAGCGGGACTCCGGACGTTGCGGCCGTCCGGAGGCGCAGGAGACTCGCGCCAGCGGGACTCCGGACGTTGCGGCCGTCCGGAGGCGCAGGAGACTCGCGCCAGCGAGACTCCCAACGCGACCGCAGGTCGCGCGTTGACTTGGACAGGCAGTTCGCGTTCAGATGGGCCGCGACACCCTAAGCCCAGGGAACCACGGGAGGTCGGAGATGGACAACAAACTGAGCCGGGACAGGCTGCGCGCCGGGTTGCTGCTGCTGGTCGTCGGGGCGGTGGCGGTCGGCTGGGTCGGCGCCGCCCGTCCGGCGGGGCAGGACAACCCCTTCACCGGGACCTCCTTCCGCATCGACGCGGAGGGCATCCGGGTGTCGTCGCGAGGTTTCGAGGCGGGCGCCCGAACCCACTGGCACACGCACAGCGACCAGTTGCTCTTCGTGAAGGAGGGCGGGCTCCGCTACCAGGTGGAGGGCCGGCCGGTGACCGACATCGGCCTGCACGAGACCGCGTTCCTGCCCCGCGGCGTACGCCACTGGCACGGCGCGGTGCCCGACCGGGCGCTGACGCACGTATCGGTGACGTTCCCGAACGCGGAGGGCGAGCACCTGGCCATCGAGTGGCTGGAGCCGGTCGGGGACGACGTGTACGGCGCCGTGGCGGGGCAGTAGGAGTCTTGCCGGCGTGGACTCCCACGGCGGCCGCCTGGGCGCGCGCGTGCATGCCCCGCGCCGCCCCAGCCTCGGGGGCGTATCGGGCGCGACTTCCGTGACGGGCCGGGAGGGATGACGGACCGCGAGCGGACCGACGCCGACCCGACGCCCGCCGCTGGCGCCGAGCCGGAATCAGAACCAGGTCGGACTGCGGAGACCGCCGCCGGCGGCGAGGTCCGGCGCTTCGACCTGCTCGACGTCACGGACGATCCCGCCGCCGCCGAGCCGCAGACCGTCGTGGTGGCGTTCCGGTGCCCGAAATGTCAGCAGATGCTGCACATCGAGTACCTGGTCAGCCCATTCGGCTCCGCCTCGTCGCCGGGCGGCTCCCGCCCCGTGGGCGGCGGCGCGACGAAGGACGGCGTCGAGTGCCCGCAGTGCGGGGCGCGGCACCGGTTGCGGCTCCCCGGCGCCGTGCGCGAGGTCTGGCGCGCGGATTGAACGCTACTGCGTGCCGGATCGAACGCTACTGGATGTTGACCAGCTCGATGTCGAAGACGAGCAGCGCGCCGCCCGGGATGATGTTCTGGAACCCGCGGTCGCCGTAGCCGAGCTCGGCCGGGATCCAGAACCGCCGTTTCTCACCCACCACCATCAACTGCACGCCTTCCGTCCAGCCGCCAATCACTCGGTTGAGCGGAAACGTCGCCGGCCGGCCGGTGGGGACCGAGCTGTCGAACAGCGTCCCGTTCGTCAGCCATCCGGTGTAGTGGACGCTGACCGTCGACAGGCGGTTGGGACGCCGCGAGCCGGTGCCTTCCTGCAGCACCTTGTAGGCGAGGCCCGAGTCGGTCACTTCCGCATCGGCGGGCACCCCGCCGACGTCGGGGGGTGCGTCCAGGTTCTGAGCTGCCGCAGCCGCGGCCAGACCCATCGCGACAACGAACGCAGCCGCGAGGGCGGGTGCCATCCAGGTGCTCGTGATCGTCATGCGCCGGATCCTACTCCAATCCTCCCTCCGATCCTCGAAGCGCGGCCGGGTCGGGTTCTGAACCCGACCCGGCGCGGCGAGGCTCCTACTGCGCGCCCGCGATGAACTCCGCGAACGCGGACCACGGCGCCGGGCGTCCGTGGATGGGGACGACCGTCTCCACGTCGAGGCCCAGCCGCTGCACGTTGCGATAGAGGCTCAGGTGGCTGGCGTTCGGCTCGGCGGGAGCCGGCCGGCCCGGCCCGGGCGGCGTCCAGAGGTCGGCCTCCACCAGCAGTTTCTCCTGCGGGAGGTAGGCAATCAGCATCCCGGCCACGTGGGCCAGACCCTGCACGAGGTGCAGCTCGACCAGCCGCGTCTCGTGATCGCCGAGGATGTACTTCTGGTCCAGCGTCTCGAAGATGTAGCCCTCCGACCACTCCTCGGGCGGGAACAGCGAGAAACGGTCCGGCTCGAGCAGCCACGGGCGCGCCCGCAGCACCTCCTGGTAGTAGGGGCGGTTCCCCTCGTGCGTGACGACCGTGGCACCCTCGTGGACGTAGGCGCGCAGGCCGCCCAGGTGGTCCCAGTGGTGATGCGTGGTCACGACGTAGCGGATCGGCTTGTCGGGGATGAGGCGCATGACCTCGGCGATGACGGCGAGCGACCGGGCTTCATTGAGCGGCGCCTCGATGACGGCGACGGAGTCGCGGAACTCCACCGCCACGCTGTGGTGCGTGCCGCCGGCCATCAGCCAGACGCCCTCGGCCACCTGTTCCGCCTCCACGCGGAGGGGCGGCACGGTGGCGTTCCGCACCGCGTCGGGCACCGTGAGGGCGGCGCCGTCGACGTTGACCTCCACGCCGTCGATGGTCGTCAGGCCGAACGTGTGGTCGCCGCCGCTCACGTTCGGTTCGTGGGCGCCGTCGTCGAAGTCCTGGTGCTGGTGCCAGTTCATGGGGAACATCATTCCTCCGCCCACGTCCTGGTAGTTCGTGTAGACGGTCTCGTAGTACAGGTCCCCGACGACCGGGTTCGGCAGCCACGTCTGGACGCGCTCGATGACGTGGTCCTCGGTGATGGTCCCGTTGATGCGGTACCGGTCGAGGGCGATGAACGAGACGACGGTCACCCGCTGGCCGTACTCGTTGCGCGTGATCGCGATCGCGTCGTCGGCCGCCAGGGCTCCCTTGAGGAACCCGTGCGGCGTCAGGAAGATCTCCAGCAGGCGCTGCTCGGCGACGGCCGGCATCGGGATCACGCGGTCGATCTGCGTGTTCCAGGCGTGCTCGCCGCGGACCAGCAGCGTCTGGCGCTGCTCTCCCCGAATCGGCACGCCGCCGCCGCGGGCGGCGTAGTTCCCCTGCCGGACGACCCGCTCCTCCCGGGACGAGCTCGTCTCGAAGTCGATCGTTCGCTCGTAGGCGGCCAGCTCGTAGCGCGGCCAGTCGTCGGCCGGGGCGAAGTTCTGGCCCAGGCGGCCCAGCCAGCCGCTCCCGCTGTAGCGGATGGACATCATGTCGGTGACGCCCATCGTGTCCGCCGCGGCTCTGAGGGCGGCCTGCGCGTCCGCGTCCTGCGCGGCGGCGGGCCCCGCGGCCACCAGGCCGACGGCAACCAGGAGTCCGACTCGTTTCAGCATGTGCTTCCCTCCACATGGGTTCCCGGTGGGTTCCCGACCACCGGCCCGAGCCGGTCGCGTTCCGGGCGGCCCGACGCCGGCGGTGGAGCACTCAGCGTAGCCGTTCCGAGGCGCGTTGACCACGGGTTCTTCATCCCCCCAGGGCTGCCGGGAGCCGCCGCAGTCCTCGCAAGACCGCCGAACGCGGGAGGCGCGCGTTGGTCAGAAACTCGCGATGGCTCCGGCCCCGCCGCCACGCCGGCGCACGCGAGGGCTCGGCCAGCAGGCAGTCGATCAGGTCGAGGTCGAAGTCGTAGAGCAGCACTCCGTGGTGGAGCAGGCCGCCGCGGACACGGCGCTGGGCGTGCCCGGCGAACTTCCGATCCTGAAGCGCCAGGTCGGTCGAGCGGGCAGCGATGCCGCCACAGGCCGGACCGCCGGCCTCCCGGGCCAGGACGCCGGCCTCCCGGGCCAGCAGCCAGTCGTAGCTGTGGGCGACGTCCGCCAGCCGGGGGCGCGCCTCGAGCGACAGCACCAGGGCGAAGGTCAGGCAGCCCGGCCCGACGACCACCGCTCCGCCTCCCGAGTCCCGATGGAGCAGCGGGACGCCGCGCGCGGCGCACGCGGGCCCGCGGACCCACCGGGCCGGCTCGCCCCGCCGCGGCAGGATGACCGCGGGCCACGCCGATTCCCAGATCAGCAGCCGCTCGGCGGCGACCGGGTCCCCAGGCGCGGCGCGCGCCAGCGCATCCAGCGCATCCGTCTCGAGCGCCAGGCCGAGCTCGGGCGGGACCCGTCCGTGGTCCTGGACAAGCATGGGAGGCCGCCCGCCACCGTCCACGCCGAGGAAGGCAAGCGGGCGTGGGGCCGTGAGGGTGTCCAGGGGTACAATCCGAGGCCACTGTGCCACCGTCCGAACGCCCCGGGCCAGTCTACCTGGACTGCGCGGCAACCTGCCCCCTCGACCCGCGGGTGCTCGCGGAGCTGCACCGCTTCGCAGAGGTGGACTTCGGCAACGCCGGCAGCCGCACGCACGCCTTTGGGGGGATTGCGCGCCAAGCCGTCGAGCGGGCTCGCGCGCACGTCGCGCGGGTGGCGGGCGTCCGCCGCAGCGAGGTCGTCTTCACGAGCGGCGCCACCGAGTCCAACAACCTCGCCATCCTCGGCCTGGCGTCGTTCGGGCGCGCGGAGCGGCGCATGCACCTCGTCGGGACGAAGATCGAGCACCACGCGGTGCTGGAGCCGTTGCGCGTGCTCGCCTCGCGCGGCTTCGAGCTGACGCTGCTCGATCCGGAGCCCGGAGGCTGGATCGACCCCGAGCGAGTGGCCGCGGCCCTGCGCCCCGAGACCCTGCTCGTGTCCGTGATGCAGGTCAACAACGAGACCGGCATCGAGCAGCCGATTCCCGAGATCGCGGATCGGCTGGCAAACTCGCCGGCCTTCCTGCACGTCGATGCCGCGCAGGGATTCGGCAAGGCGCTCGCGGCGCTGTGGCATCCGCGAGTCGATCTGATCAGCGCCAGCGGCCACAAGATCTGCGGCCCCAAGGGCGTCGGAGCCCTGATCGTGCGGCGTCGGAACGGCGCGCGCCCCCCGCTGACGCCCCTGTTGTACGGCGGCGGGCAGGAGCTGGGGCTGCGGCCCGGGACGCTTCCCGTCGCCCTGATCGCCGCGTTCGGCAAGGCCGCCGAGCTCGCCCTCGAGGAGCACGACGCGCGGCTCGCGGGAGCCGCCGCGTTCGGCGAGCGTCTGCTTGCGGCCCTGGCTCCGCTCGCGCCGCGGGTGCACGGGGACCCCGGCCGCCGCTTGCCCTACATCGTCAACCTCTCGATTCCGGGCTGGGACAAGGAGGCCCTCATCGAGGCCTGGGCCGGGCTGGCCGCCATCTCGGACGGCGCCGCCTGCACCTCGCAGTCCTACACCTGCAGCCACGTGCTGGCCGCGATGGGCCTGCCCGCCGAGGAGGAAGCCGGCGCGGTGCGGCTGTCGTGGTGTCATCTCTCGGAGCCGCCCGACCTGGAGGCGATGACCGGCGCGCTCCTCGCCGGCGCCGTGCCCGCCGCGGCGCCGCGGCCGTCCTGACGATGCCGACCCCGAGCTTCGTGCGTTACAAGCGCTCCCGCTTCGCGACCCGGCTGCCGGTCGGCCACCGCTTCACGCGCTCGCACTACTGGCTGAGTCGGGACGCCGCCGGGCGTTGGCGCGTCGGGTTGACCACCTTCGCCACCCGCATGCTGGGCGACCTAGTAGAATGCGTGTTCGCGCTCGAGCCGGGCGCGCCGGTTCAGGTGGGCCAGCCGATCGGCTCGATCGAGGGGTTCAAGGCCGTCTCGGACATCTACGCCGTGGCGTCCGGCCGTTTCGGCGGAGGCAATCGGGCGCTCGACGCCGACATCACGCTGGTCGAGTCCGCACCCTACGGAGACGGCTGGCTCTACTCGGTCGACGGTTCGGCGGATCCGGACAGCCTGGACGTCGACGAGTACGTGCACGTGCTCGACGCGACCATCGATCGCATGCTGGAGAGCCGCCGCGAGAGCGACGGGGAATGACGGAAGGGGAATGACGGGAGACGAGCCGCAGCCCGGGACCGCGGCGCCGGACGGCGCGCCGGGACTCCGCGCCGCAGAACGCTCGTCGAGGGTGCGAGCGCGCTACGTCATGGTCGGCGGCTTCCTCGGGGCCGGCAAGACGACGGCCATCGTCCGGCTCGCGCGCCTGCTGACCGACCGTGGCCGGCGGGTCGGGCTGATCACCAACGACCAGAGCGTCGGGCTCGTCGACACGACGCTCGCTCGCGCGCAGGGCTTTCCGGTGGAGGAGATCACCGGCGGGTGCTTCTGTTGCCGATTCAACACGCTGATGGAGGCCGCGGACCGACTGAACGCGGAGGCGCGCCCGGACGTATTCCTTGCCGAGCCGGTCGGGAGCTGCACCGATCTCCGCGCCGCCGTCAGCTATCCGCTGCGCCGGATGTATGGCGACGCCTTCGAGATCGCGCCGCTGAGCGTGCTCGTGGATCCGCTCCGCGCCCTGCGGGTGCTGGGGCTGGAGGCGGGCCGCTCGTTCTCGCGGAAGGTGCTCTACGTGTACGACCGGCAGCTCGCGGAGGCGGACGTCATCGTGGTCAACAAGGTCGACCTGCTCGACGGCGCGCGACTCGGGCGGCTGCGCGAGGCACTGGCGGAGCGCCACCCGCAGGCCGAGGTGCTGGCGATGTCGGCGCGGGACGGCACCGGGCTGGAAGCCTGGGTCGAGCGGGTGACCCGCGGCTCGATGAGTCTCGGCGCGGCCCCCGACGTGGACTACGATACCTACGCCGAAGGCGAGGCCCTGCTCGGCTGGCTGAATGCCACCGTGCGCGTCTCGTCCGCGGCGCCGTTCGACGGAAACGCGCTGCTTCGCGAGCTCTCCGCGGGCATGGCGAACGCCATCGGCGCGGGGGAGATCGCTCACCTGAAGATGACCCTGACGGCGGACGAGCTGCCCGCGGACATCTCGGTCCTCAATCTGGTCGCGGGGGATCGGGGCGCCGAGCTCGCCCACACGCTGAAGGCGCCGGTCGATGCGGCCGAGCTCATCGTCAACCTGCGCGCCGAGCACGAGCCCCTGCGCCTGCGCGAGGCGGCGCTCGCGGCCCTCGCGGCGTGGGAGGCGGCGGGACCGGACCGCCGGGCCGAGGTCGAGCACGTCGAGCACTTCCGCCCGGCCCGGCCGACTCCGACCTATCGCCTGGCGACGGCGTGATGTCCGAGACCCCGACCACGGCGGCGCCCGCGCCCAACCTCGTCTACTGCCGTTGCGCCTACGCTCGCGTGGTGCCGCGCAAGGTGAAGGACGGGGTGCTGGAGGCGCTGGCGGCATCCGGGGCCGACTTCGACGCCGTGCCCGACCTGTGCGAGATGTCGGCGCGCCGGGATCCGCGGCTGGCGGAGATCGCCGGCGGCGGCGGGGCGACGATCGCCGCCTGCTACCCGCGCGCCGTTCGCTGGCTCTTCACGTCCGCGGGGGCGCCGCTGGACGGCGAGCGGGTGACGATTCTCAACATGCGCGAAGAGACGGCCGAGGCGGTGGTGGAGGCGATGGTGAAGCGGAACGACGGAGAGGGCCGGTGAGCGGCGCCGGCGCACTGTCGCTGCCCGTGCTGCGGGTGGCGCTGTACGAGGGGCGCGGCGCCGAGGCGCTGGACGGGGCGCAGCGCTTCGCCGTGATGCAGACGCTGCTCGACCGGGGCTACCGCGTGACGCGGGTCGGGGCGGGCGGTGCCGCCGCGCCCGCGCGGGCGGAAGACGGGAACGCGCTGGCGGTGCTGGGCCGCTTCACGGAGCGGCAGCCGGCGGAGGCCGTCGGCGACTCCGGTGGCCGGGTCTGGTTCCGGGACATCGGCGGCGCGACGGCGGACGCGGTGGCGGCCGTGGTGGACGCCATCCGCGCCGAGTGCGAGGTCCGCGAGCCGGGCGGCTGGAAACCCTGGTTCCCCGTCATCGATTTCGACCGCTGCACGAACTGCATGCAGTGTCTGAGCTTCTGCCTCTTCGACGTCTACGGCGTCTCGAAGGGCGGTCAGATCCAGGTCCAGAACCACGACAACTGCAAGACGGACTGCCCGGCCTGCTCGCGCGTCTGCCCCGAGGTGGCGATCCTCTTCCCGAAGTACCGCCACGGGCCGATTCACGGCGGCGAGATCCAGGCCGAGGACGTGCGCCGCGAGGCGATGAAGGTCGACATCTCGGCCCTGCTCGGCGGCGACATCTACGCGGCGCTGCGCGACCGGAGCGCGAAGGCGAAGTCGCGCTTCTCGAAGGAACGCGACGAGGAGCGGGCGCTCAAGGAGCGCCAGAAGTGCCTCGTCAAGCTGCAGGAGAACCTCGACATCCCGGCCGAGGTGCTGGCGAGCCTGCCGAGCCTCGACGAGATCCAGGCCAAGGCCGAGGCGGCCAAGGCCCGGGCGCAGGCCGCAGTCGACGCAGCCGCCGCCGCGGCGCGGCAGGAGGGCTGACCAGGTGGTGCTCGGACTGGCCGGGCGGATGCTCACCGAGCCCGACCCGCGCGCCCTGCGCAAGCTGGTCTGGAACATGGGCGTCAAGGGCGTCCGCTCGGTGCAGCTCTACAAGCGGCGGCTCCAGCGGGGCGAGCACTTCCCCCCGTTCCTCTTCATCTCGGTCATCTCCGGCTGCCAGTTGCGCTGCCAGGGCTGCTGGGTGGACGTCGAGGCGCCGAGCCGCAAGATCGAGATCGACGAGCTGAACCGCATCGTCGGCGACGCCAAGCGGCACGGCAACAGCTACTTCGGCATCCTGGGGGGGGAGCCGCTGCTGCACCCCGACCTGTTCGACCTGTTCGCGGCGCACCCGGACTGCTACTTCCAGCTCTTCACGAACGGCCACCTGATCGACGACGCGCGGGCGGCCGAGCTGCGCCGTCTGGGCAACGTGACCCCGCTGGTCAGCATCGAGGGCACGTCGGTGGTGAGCGACGAGCGCCGCGGACGGACGGCCGTTCTCGACAAGTCGCTGGCGGGGCTGGAAGCCTGCACCCGGAACCGCCTGGTGACGGGCGTGGCCACCAGCGTCTGCAAGACGAACATCGACGACCTCGTCCAGGAATCGTGGCTGCGGCGGCTCATCGACCTCGGCGTGCACTACGCCTGGTTCCACACGTACCGCGTCGTCGGCCCGCAGCCGACGGCCGAGATCGCGCTGACGCCCGAGGAGGTGCTCCGCGTGCGCCGCTTCGTAGTCCGCATGCGCGCGCGGCTGCCGATCGCCATCATCGACGCGTACTGGGACGACGAGGGGCAGGCGCTCTGTCCGATGGCGACCGGCGTGAGCCACCACATCAGCCCCTACGGGGACATCGAGCCGTGCCCGATCATCCAGTTCGCGACCGAGACCGTCCATGATGGGCCGAGCGTCTACGAGACGATGACGTCCTCGTCGTTCCTCAAGGACTTCCGCGAGACGGCGGCGCGGACCACGCGCGGCTGCATCGTGCTGGAACGGCCGGATCTGGTTCGCGAGCTCGTGGCGCGCCACGGCGCTCGGGACACGACGCAGCGGCAGACGGCGTCCGCGGAGCTGGCGGAGCTGACGCCGCGGAGCAGCCAGTACGACCCGGGCAACGAGATTCCGGAGGAGCACTGGGCGTACGCGTTCGCCAAGAAGCACTGGTTCTTCGGGTTCGGGGCCTACAGCTAGCCAATCGGACATCCACGGAAGGGGCTCGTGAGCTACCCACTGCCGGTCGTCACCCTCCCGCGCGCGGTACCGCCGACGGCGATGCGGCCGCCGCAGGAGACCATCCCGCAGACCCGGACGGAGCGCGAAGTGATGCTGCGGCAGGTCCAGGCCTACGTCGCGGCGCGCCGGAGCGAGATCACGCCGCCGCTGGTGCTGGACGAGCTACGCGCCCGTTCCGAGGAGGTGGTCCGCGCGCACGGCATCGACGCCAGGTACCTCGACTACGTCGGCGTGTTGCTCGGCAACGAGACGTGGCGCGAGCATCTGGCCGCCGTCCCCTACGACCGGCGCCTCCTGCTGTTGCCGAAGTGCCTGCGGGTGGAGGATCGCTGCCCCGCCCCGTTCGACGAGTTCGGCCTGCTGTGCAAGCAGTGCGGCCTCTGCACCATCCAGGACCTGCAGGAGGAAGCCGAGAAGCTCGGCTATGCCGTGCTCGTGGCCGAGGGTTCGGCGCTGGTGATGGCGCTCATCCAGACCGGGAAGATCGAGGCGATCGTCGGCGTGAGCTGTCTCTCGGTGCTGGAGCGGGCCCATCCGTTCATGGAGGCGGCGGCCATCCCGGGCGTCGCGATCCCGTTGCTGCAGGACGACTGCAAGGACACCGGGGTGGACGTCGAATGGGTCTGGGACTTCATCCACGCGACCAGCGACGACCGGACGCGGCGGCTCGATCTCGACGCGCTGCGCCAGGAAGTAGAGGGCTGGTTCGGCCCGGCGGCGCTCGACGAGATCTTCGGCGGTCCGCCCGAGGGCGAGACCGAGACGCTGGCCCGCGGCGAGCTTACCCGCGCCGGCAAGCGCTGGCGGCCGTTCCTCACCGTCTGCGTGCACCAGGCGCTGCAGGACGACCCGCACGCGCCGCCTCCCGATGCCCTGCGCAAGGTGGCGGTGGCGGTGGAGTGCTTCCACAAGGCCTCGCTGGTGCACGACGACATCGAGGACGGCGACGCCCGCCGCTACGGCGAGCCGACGCTGCACGCCTCGCACGGGGTGCCGGCCGCGCTGAACGTCGGGGATCTCCTCGTCGGGGAGGGCTACCGGCTGCTCGCGGAGAGCGAGTTCGCGCCGGAGATCCGCGCCCGGATGACGGCCATCGCGGCCCGCGGCCACCGCACGCTCTGCCTCGGGCAGGGCGAGGAGCTGGCGTGGGCGCGCAGCCCGCAGCCCCTCAGCTCGCAGCAGGTGCTGCAGATCTTCCGCCAGAAGACCGCGCCCGCGTTCGGTGTCGCGCTGGAGCTCGGCGCGGCCTGCGCCGGCGCCGAGGCGGAGGTCTTCGACAAGCTGCGCGCCTACAGCGACGCGCTGGGCATCGCCTACCAGATCCGGGACGACGTGGACGACTTCGAGCCGTCCGACGACGCCCCCGACGACGTGGCGGCGCTGCGGCCGTCGCTGCCGCTCGCCGTCGGCTACGAGCAGGCGAAGTCCGAGCCGGAGGTGCGCGCGCGGCTGGAGGCGGCCTGGCGCCGCGAGCCGGCCGCCGACGGGCGCTCCGACGAGATCCGCGAGCTGCTGGAGCGCTTCGACGCCGCGGGCCGCAGCCGCCGACTCATGGATGGCTACAAGGAGGAGGCGATCCGCTGCCTCCCCGGCCTGACCAACCCCAGCCTCAAGGGATTGCTCCGCCGGGTCGTCGGCAAGATCTTCAGCGTCGAGATCCAGGGCTGGTGCAGTGAGTTTGAGGCTCGAAATGCTGCAGGTGGCCAGGCTGTCGCCGACGCTGCTCGGTGACGCGGCGGACCTGACGGCGGAATTCCTCGCGGCGCGGCTGAATCCGGACGGCGGCTTCCAGGATCGCGACGGGGCGAGCGACCTCTACTACACCGTCTTCGGCCTCGAGGCTCTGACGGCCCTGCAACGCGAGTTGCCGGCCGCCGAGGTGCGCCGGTACCTGGAGCGCCACGACGACCCGACGGGGCTCGACTTCGTGCACACCGCCTGCCTCGCCCGCTGCTGGGCCGACATCGGGGCCGCGGAAGAGGCGCCGGCGGCCGCGCTCGTCGGGCACCTCGAGACTTGGCGCACGCCCGACGGCGGCTACAGCCAGACCGGCGGGGCGGACCACGGGACCGCGTACGGCAGCTTCCTGGCCCTCGGCGCCTACGAGGACCTGGGCGTCCCGCTCCCCGCGCCGGATCGTCTCCTGGACTCCCTGACCGCGCTGCGTGCGGCCGACGGAGGCTACGGCAACCGGCCGGGCTCGCCGGCGGGCCTGACGCCCCCGACCGCGGCCGCGGTGACCCTCCAGCGGCGCCTCGACCGGCCTGCCGACCCGCAGGCCGTCGACTGGCTCCGGGCCCGCCACCTGCCCGAAGGCGGGTTCCGCGCGTCGCCGGCGGCCCCGATCCCGGATCTGCTCTCGACGGCCACCGCGCTGCACGCGCTCGCCGGCGCGCACGCGCCGCTCGAGCCGCTCAGGGAGCCGTGCCTCGACTTCGTCGACAGCCTCTGGACCAACTCCGGCGGCTTCTACGGCAGTTGGGGCGACGACGTGCAGGACTGCGAGTACACGTTCTACGCCCTCCTCGCCTTGGGGCACCTGAGCCTGTGAGCGAACACCTCGATCCACCGCATGGTGCGGATCGGGGCGGCCACGACGCCGACCGCGCAGCTGAGCCTGTGAGCGAACACCTCGATCCACCGGCGCCGGCAGCGGCCGGCGTTCTCGCTCCGGCGGACCCGCGGGGGCCGGACGCGCGGGGGGAGCGGAACGCGACCCTCGAGCGCATCACGGACCGCGTGCTCGCGGCCCGCCCGCCGGACGGGCACTGGACCGGGGAGCTGTCGTCGTCCGCGCTCTCGACGGCCACCGCCGTAATCGCGCTCGCGCTGGTCGGCCGCCGCCGGCCGCGTCCGACCCTCGACGCGCTGGTCCGCAACGGCGTGGCCTGGCTGGTCGGATCCGCGAACGCGGACGGCGGCTGGGGCGACACGACCGACAGCCCCAGCAACGTCAGCACGACCGCCCTCTGCTGGGCGGCGCTGGCCATCGCGGGCGGCGACGAGGCCGGGCAACGCGCGGCCGTCGAGCGTGCGCGCGACTGGATGCTCCGCGCCGCCGGCAGCCTGGAGCCGCGACCGCTCGCGCGCGCGATCAGCCGGCGCTACGGCAAGGACCGCACGTTCTCGGTGCCGATCCTGACCGTGCTCGCGCTGGCCGGGCTGCTCGGGACGGACAACGCGGAAGGGCGCGTGCCGGCCCGCGGGCGGAACGGCGGCAGCGGGATGATCGGGAGCGGGAGGATCGGCAGCGGCTGGCGTCACGTGCCCCAGTTGCCGTTCGAGCTGGCCGCGGTGCCGCCGGCCTTCTACCGCTGGCTGCGGCTTCCCGTGGTCAGCTACGCCCTGCCGGCCCTGATCGCCATCGGACAGGCGCGGCACCGGCAACGCCCCACGCGCAACCCGCTGGCGCGCCTCGCGCGGCGGGCGGCCCGCCGCCGCACCCTGCGCCGGCTGGAGGCGATCCAGCCGCGGGGCGGGGGTTTTCTCGAGGCGGCGCCCCTCACGAGCTTCGTCGTCATGAGCCTCGTGGCGGCCGGGGAGGCGGCGCATCCCGTGACGGATCGCGGCGTGGCGTTCCTGGCGCGCTCGGTGCGCGCCGACGGAAGCTGGCCGATCGACACGAACCTGGCCACCTGGGCGACGACGCTCAGCGTCAACGCGCTGGCCCGCCGTCGCGACTGGCGCGAGCGGATCGGGCCCCGCGGGTGCGCGGCGCTCCGCCGCTGGCTGCTCGATCAGCAGTACCGGGAGCGCCACGTCTACACGGACGCCGCCCCGGGCGGCTGGGCCTGGACCGACCTGCCGGGGGGCGTGCCGGACGCCGACGACACGCCCGGGGCGTTGCTCGCGCTCCATGCGCTCGGCGCCGACGATGCCGAGCACCGCCGGGCGGCCTACGCCGGGATCGGGTGGCTCGTCGACCTGCAGAACGGGGACGGCGGCATCCCGACGTTCTGCCGCGGCTGGGGGGCGCTGCCGTTCGACCGCAGCAGCCCCGACCTGACCGCGCACACGCTGCGCGCCTGGACCGCGTGGCGGGCCGCCCTGCCCGGGAGGCTGCGGTTGCGCACCGAGCGGGCGACGCGGCGCGCGGTCCGGTTCCTGGAGCGGGCGCAGCGGGCGGACGGCGCCTGGATCCCGCTGTGGTTCGGCAACCAGGGCGCCCCGGACGACGCCAATCCGGTCTACGGGACGGCGCGGGTGCTGGAGGGGCTCGCCGCTCTCCCCGACGCCGAAGCACCTCTCGCGGCCGAGGCGCGGGCCGCCCGCTGGCTGGTCGGCGCGCAGGGGAGCGACGGAGGCTGGGGCGGCGCTCCCGGCGTTCCGCCGTCCATCGAGGAGACCGCGGTCGCCGTCTCGGCGCTGGCGACGGTCGGGCGCCTGGCGCGCCGGGCTGGCGGTCCCGAGCTCGACGCGGCGATCGACGCGGGCGTGCGCTGGTTGATCGACGCCACCGGCGGCGGCCGGCACGCCGCGCCGAAGCCCATCGGGCTCTACTTCGCGAAGCTCTGGTACTCGGAGACGCTGTACCCGTGGATCTTCGCTCTCGGGGCCTTCACCTCGCTCCGACCCGGTTCGCGATGAGTCAGGCAGCGGGCACCGACCACGGCCGCGGCACCGCCCGCGCGGGTTCCGCCGCGCCCGCGCACCCGGCGGTGCCTCGAGCACCGAGAGGCGGGCGCTTGCGCCGGGGCGTGCGCTTCGCCTGGACCATCGCGACGCTCGTGGTCGTCCAGGCCATCGTCTGCGGTGTGGCGGTCTCGCCGGTGATAGCGCTGTGGGCACCCCTGCTGGCCTGGGCCGCACGCAGCCCGGTCGCCGGGATCGCGGCCGTGAGCTTCGCCGCGATTCCTTCCTACGCCCTCTTCGCGATCACGCTGATGTTCGCTTCCGCGGTCGCCACCCGCGCGACCGGCTGGCGGACGCGGCCGGACGCCAAGCTGCGGCTCGCCGACCTCGATTGGCCCTTGCTGGACTGGGTGCGCTACATGGTCGCAACCCACATCGTGCGCCTTTTCGCCGGCACGCTCTTCCGCGGGACGCCCATCTGGAGCGCCTACCTGCGACTGAACGGGGCGCGGGTGGGGCGCCGCGTGTACGTGAACAGCCTGGCCGTGAGCGACCACAACCTGCTCGAGTTCGGCGACGACGTCGTCATCGGCGGCGACGTCCACCTGTCGGGCCACACGGTGGAGGGCGGCTACGTGAAGACGGGTCGGGTGTGCCTGCGCAACCACGTGACCATCGGGCTCGGCTCGGTGATCGGCATCGGGGCGACGATCGGTCCCGATGTGCAGATCGGGGCGTTGAGCCTCGTGCCGAAGCACGTCACCCTCGACACGCGCGGCGTCTACGTCGGCGTGCCGGCCCGCCGCCTGGCGGACCGGAGCGAGCCGCGGGAGGGGGACCCCGGCGCCGCGGACCCGAACTGAGGTACGTCTGGCCTCTCGTCAGTCTGCCGCACGGAAGTGCGCCGACGCCAGTCGACTCGGCTCACCGGCTCGCCGCACCGGCCCTCGCTTCCAGTTCTCCGGCGCACAGATGGCCGACGTCGCTGCTGGTCCATTCGCCGGCCGGGTCAAGGACGTGGACGCGGTCGTCAGGGCGGAGAGCCGCCGTTCTGACCAGCTCCTCCATCCATGCGGACGCTTCCTGCGCCGCCGCCCGCGATGCGACGCACATCGGCGTCAGCACGACCCGCACGGTGGTCCGTCTGCTCATGTCGCGCTCTCCTCCTCGCTTCCGGCGCCCTTGTTCACCCTGGCGGGCGCGTGGGAGCTGCGCGGGCGCGGACTCCACCGGTTACGCTTTGCGGCGCAGACTCCTTTGTCGCGTCCTCGCCGTCATGGAGAAATGCGATGTCGGGTACGGAGACGGCTCACACCGCAGTGTCATCTCGACGACCATGATCGAGCGGCGGCAGGTTGCGGAAACGGGCGACGAGTTGCGCGGGCGGGGTCGCGCGATTAGGCTGCGGCTCGCCGCCCATCGCGATCGCGGCGGCGGTCGTTCCCGTCGACCAGGGAGGGAGAGATGACGAAGAGGCCAGTGATGGAGTCGGCGCTCGTTCTGGTCGCGATGCTCGCAGCGGGGGCGGCGTCGGCCCAGCCCGTCGGCTCGGACCGGAGGACGGTGACCGAGGCGCAGTACGAGCGGTGGAAGATGGAGCTGACCAACTGGGGCCGATGGGGCGCGGACGACGAGATCGGCGCGCTGAACCTCGTCACGCCGACCAAGCGGCTGCAGGCGGTGGCGCTGGTCGAAGAAGGCGTCACGGTGTCCCTGGCCGGCGACGCCGATACCGTCGAGGCGGTCGACAACCCGTTTCCATACGAGCACGAGATGGTCGGGATCAGCTCCGATCGGCTGTCCATCCGCTACCACGGCATCGCGCACACGCACCTCGACGCGCTGGCCCACATCAACGACGACGGCGTCTTCTACAACGGCTACGCGCCGGACGCCGAGGCGGTCCTGGCGAGCGGGCACCTGAAGAACTCGATCCACAACCTGAAGAACGGCATCGTGACGCGCGGCGTGCTCGTCGACATCCCGCGCCTGCGCGGCGTGCCGTACCTGGAACCGGGAACGCCCATCTACGTCGAGGACCTGGAGGCGTGGGAGGAATTCGCAGGCGTGCGGGTCTCGTCCGGCGACGCGCTGTTCATCCGCACCGGCGTCTGGGCGCGCCGCGCCGCCGAGGGGCCGTGGCTACGGGGGCGCCGGCCGGGCGGCCGCTCGGCGGGTCTGCACCCGTCGGTCATTCCGTGGCTGAAGGAGCGCGACGTGGCGCTGATGGGGAGCGACCACCCGACCTACGTCGCGCCGTCCGAGCTGCCGGGCGCCGTCCACGACTTCGCGCTGCTCTACCTGGGCGTGCATATGTTCGACAACTGCGACCTGGAAGCGCTCGGCGCCGCGGCGGCGGAGCGCAGCCGCTGGGAGTTCCTGCTGATGGCGGCCCCGCTGCCGATCCGCGGCGGGACCGGTTCGCCGCTCAATCCGATCGCAGTATTCTGAGGGCCGCGTGTCGACGTGCCGGAAGACGCGCGGTGGGAGTCCCCGACGCAGGGAGGCAGCGGTGATCGAGGGCGACAGCGGTACGAGACGCGACGCAGGCGCAGCCGTCGATCTCGACGAGGCGTTCCCACCGCACGACCCGGGTCCGTGGCCCGCGGGAATGTCGTTGCGTCGCGAGGAGATGTACGACGACCGCGGTCGTTGACGCGCTACGCGATCAATCGCTTGGCGCCGACGACGACGGCGACCGCCGCGCCGGTGTCGACGATCACTCGGTTAGCCGGAGTTCGAGGGCGACGAAGCCCGTGCGGGTAGTGTAGTCACCGTGGTCGGCGGCTTCGCGCACGGCGTCCGTAGTGGTGTCCACCTGGGCGCGCGAGGCCCGCGGTGGTCACGGTGCGGTAGATTCGCAGGGTGTCGAGCGCGTGGTCCGCGAGCGCATCACGGGCGCGATGCTCGCGGTCCCTGCTACCGCCGGGGAATGAGGGCGATGATATCCGCGGGCGTCTCCGGCGTCGTGGCGGCGGCGACGTGCTGCCGGCCGCCGAGCAGGCAGGACAACGAGGCGCCGGTGGGTTGGCTGGCGGAGTGAGCTCGGCGACGACGTTGCCGGTGAGCTGGTCGTTGGCGCGGAGGGCCGGTCCACGGCGCAGTAGCGGGAAGCGCCGCCGCCGTGCCCGGCGGCCGGGCCGTGGTAGTGTTGGTCATCGTGCCGGTCCCGATCATCCCGATCATCGTTGTCGGCGGCGTCGCCGCCGCAGTGGGCTATCTCGTCGGCCGCCGCCCCAGGGCGGAAGTCACGCCACACCAGCAGGCGCCGCTCACGGGACGTGCGAGCAGGAGCCAGTGCGTCAAGATTGCGTTGCTGGTGTGGAACCGCGCCAACGGGGAACAAGCCCACCAGTTGATCCGGCTGCTTACGGGAAGACAACCCAGCGAGTATTGGGGCCGGTCCGGAGAGCAGAGCAGCGACCCCCAGATCTGCTACATCGCGAGGCTGGTGTGGCATCGCGCTAGTGGGCAACAGGCGAACGAGTTGATCCGCGCGTTGGAGACGCTCCCGGACGCGTCGCCTCCTCGAAAGCCTCCGACGACCCACATTCGCGGACTACTGCAAAGCGAAGCTCAGGCCCCCTGGAATCCGGCACTCTAGCGGCGCCGCCCGCGGTCGCGCGCACCGGCACGGCTATCGGGCGTCGCCAATCTGCTCGGCCAGTAGACGCGAGATGAAGGCGCGCAGTCCATCCAGGGGCTCCGGACGCCGTTCCCTGAAGCCAGCGTCGGTGGCCCGCAGCAACTCCACGTACTCATCGCGATTCCTGCGAATCAAATCGGGGAGGATCGGATCGCCACCCAGCAGACTGCCGAGTTTGACGCAGACGACGTAGTAGCACAGCGCCCGTGCCGTACGCCCGTTGCCGTTGATGAACGGATGGATGTGGTTCAACCGCCACAGGCAATAGCTGGCCAGCGACAGTACGTCGGTCGTTTCCCAGTACCGGTTGACCTCGTTGATGAAAGCGTTCATCAGCTCGGGAACGCGGTGGTGCGTCGGCGGACTGTGGTCACCCACCGTCACGTCGCAGGGGCGATAGGCGCCGGCGTTCACGTGCAGGCACGAGATGGCGTGATAGTTCAGCGCCGCGACCACCGCCGTCGAGATCATCGGGCGGTTGGCCGTTATTGCTGCGTTCACGATGGAGCCCAGGAAGCCGTACTGTCGCGCCAGGTTGTCGACGGCCAGCTGGCGATACGCGGGATGCTGCTCATCCTGGAACAGCTCATAGAGGATCATTCTCCCTCACGTGCCCTGATGAGCCTGTCGATCTCTTCGCGTGTGAGCTTGCTGTGACTGGGCAGGTTGCCGAAGACCCATGAGATGCGCTGCGCCTGCACCTGCTGCTTCGTCAGCGGTTTGCTGGCCGACTGCTTCAGACGGGAAATCAACTCTTCATCTTCCTTTGTCAACTTCTTCGGCTTGGGCAACAGCATCGGATTCCTCCTTCCACCAGCATATAGGACGTCGTCGGGCAGGCTTGGACCGAGCCGTGGCGCCGGTGCGTGGTCGATCGCGACGCGGACGCGGCTGAAAGCGGCTGGGTTCCCGCGACCTACCGCTCCGACGGAGGCTGCAGCTCCCCGCCGAACTGCCGGTCGAGGGTCTCGTAGTCGACGTAGTCCTGGTGGTGGGTGACCAGACCGTTCTCCACCGTGAGTACGGTGACGCCCGCCGTTTCGAACTCGACCCGAGTCCCCGGCCGGCCCAGTTGCGCACCGTCGACGGTGCCGCGGTAGGTGACGTAGAGCGTGGCGTAGCGCCCGGTCTGGAACGCGCGGTCGACGACGGCCTCGGCGTCGGAGCCGGCGTTGTTCGCCTGCATGTAGGCCAGGAACTCGTCGCGGGAGGCGGCGCTCGTGATCGCCACGGCCTGCCCTTCGGCTGTCGGGTCGGCGAAGGTCATCGCCGGGCTCGCCACCTCCCGCACCCGGTCGTGGTCCGGGGCGTAGAGCGCGCGGAAGTACTCCTGCGCGACGGCCAGGACATCGCGCTCGCCCTGGGCGAAGGCGCGGTCATCGCCGCCGCTCATGACCAGGCACCCCGCCGCCAGGGCGGCCGCCGCGACGCCGACGGCCCGTGCTCGCCAAGTGCCGTCTCCCATGTTCGATCTCCTCTCACGGTCGGCCTCTGTTCCGAGCGGCCCGCGAGGCCCCGGCGCTTCTCTTCCGCGAGCCCGCAGAAGAACCCGCAGCTCCGCGCCCGTCACGCGTTCTTCGGCACGAAGGCGAGGAAGCGCCGCGGGTTGTCGACCAGGATCTTGTGGATGGTCTCCTCCGGCACGCCCGCGTAGCGCAGCTTGGGGACGAAGATCGCGACGACGGACGAATAGCCGGCGCCGCCCTTGGCCTTGAGCTCCGCCTCGCGGGCGAAGTCGGCCGACAGCAGCACGTAGTCCTCGAAGCCGGCGTCGATGCACGAGACGATCATCTTCACCTTCTCGGCGTCGCCCTGCGTGATCTGGTGGCCGACGGTGTCGAAGCCGAGGAACGCGCCGCGGCGCGCGAGCGCCTTGTGGAGCTCGGCTCCCGGGTCGTCGACGATGTCCGCCAGGTGTCCGATGCAGATCAACCGCGGGTCCACGCCCATCTCCTCGATGATGTCGAGCTGCTCGAGCGCGCACGACGGACAGCCCTGGTGCGGGGTGTGCGTCATGATCGGGAGCCCGGTCCGCAGGTGGACGAGGCACGACGCGCGCAGCACCTTGCGCTCGTCGGGGTGCATCGTCATCGACGAGCCGATCTCGCCCAGCGCGCCCCAGCGCTCCGCCTCGGCGTCGCGCATGAAGTCGGCCGCGACCTCCTCCTCGGTCCAGCCGGCGATCTCCGGCGGATAGCGCGGCTGCGTCCAGAGCCCGCCCGCCATGACGATGTGCAGGTTCACCCGCTGCGCCAAGGCGACCAGCCGGTGGAAGTTCTGGCCGAGATCCTTCGTGCCGCCGTTCACGATGCAGCTCACGCCCTCCTGCGCCGTCGCGTTCACTTCGTCCGCCATCAGGTCGAGATCGGCAGTGAACGGCGGCCGCGGGTTCTCCGGCGGCGTGACCCACGGCGGGATCGGATCGCCGATCGACAGGTGCTCGTGAAAGAGCGTCGCCCCTCCCGCGAGCTCCTCGGGATCGATGTCGCGCAGCACGGTGCGGATGATCGCCCCCTCGGGGAACGTCACGCCGCTCCCGCCCGCCTCCTGAAGCGGAGCTGCGGGGCGAGCGGAGGTCAGCCCCGGTGCCACGACCACGCCGACGCCTGCCGCACCGAGGCGGCGCATGGCGTCTCGGCGGGTGACGGAGCCGGATCGATGCGGGCAGCTACCCATGTCTCCCTCCTTCCCGGTTCGCTCGACCTCGCCACTGCACGGCAAAACAGCGACGATCTCGACGCTGCTACTGCACGGCGAAGGAACGACGATCCCGAAGTCGCTACTGTACGGCGAAGGCGACCAGCTCGCCGTCGTGGTCACGTTCGCTGACGGCCACGACCACGTACTGCGTGCCGTCGTGCAGGTACGTCATGGGGGCGCCGGAAACACCGGCCTCGAGCTCCGTCTGCCACAGCACCCGGCCGGTCGCCTTGTCGTAGGCGCGGAACATCCGTCCGCCCCCGAGCGGCGGCACGACCTGCATCGAGCGGGAGCCGTCGCCCAGGAAGAGGAGCGTCTTCGTCAGGAGCGGCGCCGCCCGGCCGGGGGCGCCCAGCCACGGAAGCGCCAAGTCCTGGAGTGCGATGTGATCGCGCGGCCCCGGCCCGTTCGGCACCATCCAGACGTGCTCGCCGGTGTTGAGGTCGATGGCCGTGATCCGCCCCCACGGCGGCTTGACCAGCGGGAGCCCCCGAGGCCCGTCGATCCAGACGCTGACCGGGCCTTGCAGGTAGCGGAACGGTGATTCCTCCGGGGCCTCGCGGAGCCAAATCTGGATCGGCGCGGTGATCGACGGCACGTAGAGCATCTGCGTCTCGGGGTCGTACGCCGCGCCGTTCCAGTTGGCGCCGCCGACCCATCCCGGGAGCTGCAGCGTGCCCAGCGTCCCGCCCGGCGATTCGTCGCGCAGCGACGGGGGCGTGAAGATCGGGCCGCCCCGGTAGCGGTTGAAGATCTCGAGCGCCTCGGCCCGGAGCTCGGGCGTGAAGTCGATGAGGTCGTCAACGGTGATCCCTTGCCGGTCGAAGGGCGCCGGCCGGGTGGGGAACGGCTGCGTCGGCGACGTCCGCTCCCCAGGGACGTCCGACTGCGGCACCGGCCGCTCCTCGATCGGCCAGACCGGCTCGCCGGTGACGCGGTCGAAGACGTAGGCGAACGCCTGCTTGGTCACCTGCACGACGGCCTTGATCGGCCGGTCGTCGACGGTGATGTCGGCCAGGATCGGAGTCGAGGCGGTGTCGTAGTCCCAGATGCCGTGGTGGATCAACTGGTAGTGCCAGACGCGGCGGCCGGTCTCGCACTCCAGGCAGAGCAGCGTCTCCGCGAACAGGTTGTCGCCCGGCCGGTGCCCGCCGTACCAGTTGTGGGTCGGGGTGGCGGTCGGAAGATAGGCATAGCCGAGCTCCTCGTCGGCGCTCGCCACCGTCCAGACGTTGCTCGCCCCGGTGTGCTCCCACGAGCCGTCCTCCCACGTCTCGTGCCCGAACTCGCCCGGCTGCGGGATCGTGTTGAAGCGCCACTTGAGCTGCCCGGTGACCGCGTCGTAGCCGCGGATGTAGCCGGGCGCCTGCTCCCGGCGGTCGAACTGGTCGAGGGTGAAGATGCCGACGATGATCATGTCGCGGCAGATGAGGGGCGCCGCGGTCCAGCGGTACTCCTCGAGGTGCGGAACGCCGTCCGAGAGGTCGACCTTGCCGCCGGCCCCGAACTCGCGCAGCGGGTCGCCGGTCCGGGCGTCGAGGGCGACGAGATGCTCGCCGCTCACGACGAAGATGCGCTCGTCGTCCCGCTCCGGGTCGTGCCAGTAGCCGACGCCGCGGGTGGGGCCGCCGCGCGGCCGCCCCGCGCCGTCCTCGATCGCGCGGTAGACCCACGTCGTCTCGCCCGTGGCGGGGTCGATGGCGGCCGCTTGGCCGAGATTGGTGGCCATGAACAGCCGCCCGCCGACCATCAGCGGCGTCGTCAGCAGCATGGGGCTGAACTGCAGGTCCGGGTCGGCGTCGGCCAGCTCGTGATCGACCGAGCGCCACCGCCAGGCGACGCGGAGGTCCTGCACGTTGCCGGCGTGGATCTGATCGAGCGGCGAGTACTTCGTGCCGCCCGCCTCGCCGGCGTAGCTGCGCCATTCGCCGCCCGGCGCGCCCTGCTGCGCCGCGGCGGGTGCGGCTGCAAGGAGGAAGGCGCCGACGACGACGCCGTACAGGAGGCTCGCGGCGGCCGCGGCGGCACGGAGGGTCGGCATGACGGTGCTCCTTCGCGTCACCGGTCCGCCGGCGGCAGCGCGAACGTCACGATCAGGTTGCTGCCCAGCGGCGCCTCGAGCTCGGACGCGTAGTTCGAGAGCTGGAAGATCGCCGATCCGCCCACCGGCACCGACAGGTACTGCCGGCCGTCGACGGCGTACGACACGGGGAAGCCCGTGATCTGACTGCCGAGGATCGTCTGCCACAGCACCTCGCCGGTCTCGGCGTCGAAGGCGCGGTAGCGGCGGTTGAGGTCGCCGTGGAACACGACGTTCCCCGCCGTGGCCAGCGTCGACCCGGCGTTCGGAGCCCGCTGGCTGAAGCGCCACGCCTCGCGGCCCGTCGAGATGTCGAGGGCGCGCACCTCGGTCAGGTGGCCGTCCACCTCGAAGCCCGGCTCGGGTTGGGTGAAGCGCGGGCTCGCCCCCGAGATGGTCCGGTCGTTGGCGGTCTGGTTCAGGCACGAGCGGTTGATGGGGATGTAGAGCAGGCCGGTCTGCGGGCTGTAGGACCACGACCACCAGCCCTTCACGTTGTGGCCGCAGATGATGAACTGGTCGCCGATCTCGCGCGCCACCAGGTCCATGTTGATGAAGACCTGCCCGGTCGCGGGGTCGATGTCGCGGATGACGAAGCGCTCCGTGCTGGTGTACGGGAGCGGTGTCCCCCACAGGAACTCGCCGGTCTGGCGGTCGAGCACGAACAGGCCGCCCGGCTCGCCCAGGGTGACGGCGACCTTGCGCTCCTCGGCCGCGCCCTCGAGATTCGGGTTGATCCACATCACCGATTCCGGATCGGGGTCGACCACCGTGTCGATCAGCGTCCGCTCCTGGACGAAGTCCTGGTCCCAGTCGTCGCACGGCAGGTGCTGGTAGTACCACGCCATGTCGCCGCTCTCGACCTCGAGGGCGACGGTGGAGTTGGAGTAGAGCTCGCACGGCGTGCCGTCGCCGAGGTCCCAGGTGCCGCGCCGGACGATGCGGGGATAGGGCAGGGGCACGGCGATGCCCCAGTAGATGAGCCCCAGCTCGGGGTCGTAGCTGCCGGGCGCGCCCCACGGCGAGACGTGCACCCGCTCCGAGGTCGGCAGGTTGCCCCACGTCTGCCCGCCCGGGTCGTCCGCGCCGGCCGCCGTGTAGACGCGCCACAGCTCCGTTCCGTTGTCCGAGTCGTGGGCGGAGATGAAGCAGCGGGCGTCGCGGCTCCGGGGGCTGCAGGTGCGGCCGGCGAGCACCCGGCCGTCGATGATCATCGCGCCCGACGAATGCGTGATGCCGTCCCGGTAGTCCGCCATCTCCGTGTCCCAGGCCACCTCTCCGGTACGGGCGTCGAGGGCCAGGAGGTGCGCGTCGGCCGTCAGGTGATAGATGTGGTTGCCGTAGATGGCGATGTTGCGCGTCCGGTTGCCGAGCGCAACGTACTCCCGCAGGTCGTCGGGCGCCTGCCGCTGGTAGTCCCAGAGCAGATCGCCCGTCGTCGCGTCGAGGGCCTGGATGTGGTCGCCGTTGTTGGCGAGGTACATCACCCCGTCGTAGACGAGCGGCTGCACCTGCTGCGGCCCCTCGTCCATCGCGCGCATCCAGGCCACCTGCAGCGTGTGGACGTTGTCCCGGTTGATTTGGTCCAGCGGGCTGTAGCCCTGGAAGTCGTACGTGCGATGCGCCATCAGCCAGTCCTCGGGATCGGGATCGCGCAGCATCGCGTCCGTCACCGGGACGAAGGGCCGTACTGCCTCGCGGGTGATCGTCTCGCCCTCCTGGGCATCCAGGGCCGGGGGCAGGGAGAGCGCCGCGAGGGCGATGAGCAGACTCGCGAGCGTCAGGGTTCGATTCCGCATCGTCGTCACCTCCGAAGGGGGCCGGGAACGGCGAACGCGCCCGCGGCGCGAGGCGATTGTATCGCGGCCGGCGTTCCCGGACGCCCATCCGCGAATCCCGCCCGCCGCCGTCGCGGCCGTATGGCGCCGCCGTCGCGCAAGCGTGCGACCACCGGGAGCGGTGGTCGTCGGCGTGGTGCGGGCCGAGGGATAGAATGGGCGTCAGCCTCCGGAAGACAAGGAGTTCCGCCGATGCGATTCACATCCGGAATCGGCGCTCGGGCGCGGCGAGTGGGCCGCGTGGGCTTGCTGCTCGGGGTCGTCGTCGCGATGACGGTCGGGGCGTCCACGGCGCGCGCCCAGGATCCGGGGCGCAGCCCGGACGCCGACTGGCCGACCTACAACCGGGACCTCGCCGGCACGCGGTTCTCGCCGCTCGACCAGATCGACGCCGGCAACGTCGCGGAGCTGGAGGAGGTCTGGTCGTATCGCTTCCATCCGGCGGACGGCTTCATTGAGGGGCCGACCCCGACCGAGCTCTTCCAGCAGGTGACGCCGATCGTCGTCGACGGCGTCTTGTACCTGGCGGCCGGCAACCGTGTCGTCGCCCTGCGGCCGGAGACGGGCGAGGAGATCTGGCGGCACGAGCTGGCCGAAGGACTGGCCTCGTTCCGGGGCGTCGCCTACGGCCCGCCGACGGACGCACACGGGGCGCGCATCTACTTCACCAGCCTGTCGAGGGTCATCGCCCTCGACGCGGCCACCGGCGCACGGGATCCATCGTTCGGTGGCGACGGGGAGGTCGAGCTGCGGATCCCGTACACCGGCGTGCCGGTCGTCTACCGCAACGCCCTCATTCTCGGCTCGAGCGCCTTCGGCCCGGGACAGGAGCACATCGCGCCGCACCTGAACCAGCCGCGGGGCGGGGGAGAGCCGGTGTACGCCTACCCGCGGGCCCTCGACGCCGCGACGGGCCGCCTGCGCTGGGAGTTCCCGACGCTGCCGACGGAGTCCGATTTCGGCAGTCAGACCTGGGGCAACCAGAGCTGGCGCAACCGCATCGGGAACAACGTCTGGGCGTTCACGCTGACGGTCGACGAGGAGCGCGGCCTGGTCTACATGCCGGTCAGCAGCCCCGGCTCGAACTTCTACGGAGGCGACCGGCCCGGCGCCAACCTCTTCGCCAACTCGACCATCGCCATCGACATCGCGACGGGGGAGCTGGCGTGGTACTTCCAGAACATCCACCGCGATCTGTGGGATTACAACCTGCCGCCGGCGCCCGGCCTGCTGGAGATCGAGCGCGACGGGGAGCGGATTCCGGCCGTGGTGCAGGTCGGGAAGTCGGCCTTCATGTTCATCCTGAACCGGGTCACGGGCGAGCCGATCCACGGGGTGGAGGAGCGCCCGGTGCCCGCCGGCGACGTGCCGGGGGAGGAGTATTGGCCGACGCAACCGATCCCGCTCAAGCCGCCGCCGGTGGCGCGGGTCAGCATCGGGCCGGACGACATCGTCTCCGCCGACGACACGACGCCCGAGCACGCCGCGGCCTGCCGCGAGCTGTGGGACGAGGTGGGCTACTACAACGAGGGACCGTATACGCCGCTACGCCTGCGGCAGGAGGGAACCCCGCCCTCGCTCGTCTTCCCGGGAACCGGCGGCGGGGTGAACTGGAACGGCACGGCCTACGACCCGGAGCTGGGCTACATCTTCGTGAACTCGAAGGACCGGCCGATCAGCGGCTGGATGGACGTCAATCCCGAGTACGGCCCGGACGTCGAGGACCACGTGGCGTACGTCCGCTCGCCGGGGCCGCCGTTCGAGGCGCCGATCTTCGACGCGGAGGGGAACCGCCTCGGAGCGCTTCCGTGCTACAAGCCGCCCTGGGCGCGGCTCTACGCCGTGCACGCCGCCAGCGGCGAGATCGCCTGGGAGGTGCCGCTCGGCATCAACGAGCTGTTGCCCGAGGAGAAGCAGCGCGTCGGAACGCCGAGCGTGGGCGGCGCCATCGTCACCGGGGGCGGCCTCGTCTTCATCGGCGCCACTACCGACCGCCGCTTCCGGGCGTTCGACTCCCGCACCGGAGAGGAACTCTGGTCGGCGGCGTTCGACTACAACGTCGAGGCGGTGCCGATCACCTACGCGGGGGATGACGGCCGGCAGTACGTCGCGGCCAACGTCTCCGCGCCGGCCACCGGCCAGCAGCGCGGGAACGAGCGCCTGGTGGTCTTCGCCCTTCCGGAGCGGTAAGGCGCCGCGCAGGCTCGATGCGGTCGCGGAGGCACGGCTACCGATTGCCGGAGCGGATCGCCGTCTCCGGGGAGACTCGCACGCGTTGACATCAGCACGTCAGGCCACCTTGCGCAGCTGGGCTGGCCGGGGAGGCTCACATGCAGATATCCGGGTCCCGTTCGCAGCAGGTCGCATACGTTCGGTTCGGACTGGCGCTCATCGTCCTCGCCGCGCTGGCTCTCGGCACCCCCGGCACCGGGGAGGCGGCACAGTCCTGCCGTGACCTGCCGGCGGCCCGGGACATGGAGACGGTCTCGTCGGCCGCGGAGGTGCCCGGCGTGTACGTCGCCCGCCTGAACGCCGGCGATGCCGAGCGCGTCACCGACCTCTTCGCGGACGACGCGGTGCACCGCGGTCCCGACGGGCAGATCCGGCGCGGGCGGGCCGCGATTCTGGCGTTCTACGAAGGAGTCCTCGCCAACGGAGCGACGGGCATCGCGGTGGGCAAGAGCGTGGCGGACAGCGGCCGGGTCGCCTTCGAGTTGATCAACGTGGAGGGGTGCAACGAGGAAGACCCGGCCATCGCGGTGGACCTGATCGAGGTCGACGACGCCAATCGGATTCGGGACTTCACCGTGTTCTTCCGGCCGGACGGTCGCTGAGGATTCGTCCCGCCGGCGAGCGTCCGCACGGGTGACGAGCGCGCTGACGGAACGGCGCGCCCTCTCCGAAAGGAGAATCGAATGGCAGGAACGCAAGCGGCACGCGGCGCCGCTCGAATGCGAGGGCGCTCCCGCCACGCGCTCCGAGCGCCCTGGGTCCTGATTCTGTTCCTGCACCTGGCGGGACCGACGGCGCCGCTCGCGCAGTCCGCCGATCCCATCTCGTACACGGTGCGCTTCTTGGCGCCCGCCACGCACTACGCCGAGATCGAGGCGGTGCTGCCGGTGGACGGACGGCCCGCGGTCGAGTTGATGATGGCCGCCTGGACGCCCGGTTCCTACCTGATCCGCGAATACGCGCGGCACGTCGAGGCGGTCAGCGCCGCCACCCTCGGCGGGCGGCCGCTCGCGGTGGCCAAGTCGAGCAAGAACCGCTGGCGGGTCGAGACCGGCGGCGCCGACCGGATCGCGGTGGCCTACCGGGTCTACTGCCGGGAGATGAGCGTCCGCACGAACTGGGTCGAGGCCGACTTCGCGATGCTGAACGGCGCGCCGACGTTCCTGACCCTGGCCGACGCGGCGCCGCGCCCCCACGACGTGCGTATCGAGCCGGCCCCGGGCTGGAGCGAGAGCGTCACCGCCCTGCCCCCGGCCCCCGACGGCCGTCCGCACAGCTACCGCGCGGCGGACTTCGACACGCTGGTCGATTCGCCCATCATTGCCGGCAACCCGACGACCTACCCCTTCGCAGTGGACGGCACGCCGCATGCCCTCGTCAACGTCGGCGAAGGCGGGGTGTGGGACGGTCCGACGTCGGCCGCCGACGTCGAGCGCATCACGCGCGAGCAGCACCGGATCTGGGGTTTCTTCCCCTACGACCGCTACCTCTTCCTGAACATGCTGGTCGAGGCCGGAGGCGGGCTCGAGCACAGGGATTCGACCCTGCTCATGACGAGCCGCTGGACCACCCGCGACCGCCGTCGCTATCTCCGCTGGCTCGGCACGGTCAGCCACGAGCTGTTCCACGCCTGGAACGTCAAGCAGTTGCGGCCCGCCGCCCTCGGGCCGTTCGACTACGAGCGCGAGGCCTACACGCCCAGTCTGTGGATGGTGGAGGGGTTGACTTCCTACTACGGCCCCCTGGTCGTCCACCGGGCGGGAATCTCGACGCGCGAGGAGTACCTGGAGGCGCTGTCCGGCCAGATCCAGGCGCTGCAGACGACGCCGGGCCGGCTGGTGCAGCCGGTGGCCGACGCGTCGCACGACGCCTGGATCAAGTTCTACCGCCCCAACGAGAACAGCCGGAACACCACCGTCAGCTACTACACCAAGGGGGCCGTCATCGGCTTCCTGCTCGACGCGCGCGTGCGCGAAGCGACCGGCGGCCGACGCAGCCTCGACGACGTCCTGCAGGTCGCCTACGCCCGCTATTCCGGCGATCGGGGATTCCGGCCGGGCGAGTTCGAAGCGGTGGCGTCCGACGTCGCCGGCGTCGACCTGGGCGACTGGTTCGATCGGGCGATCCGCTCGACCGAGGAGCTCGACTACCGGGCGGCCCTCGACTGGTTCGGGCTCGAGTTCGCCTCCGGCTCGCCGGCGGACGAGGACGCGGCGGCGCCGGCCTGGCTCGGCCTCGGGACGCGCGCGGCCGGCGGCCGGCTGCTGGTCGCCGGGGTGCCCCGCGGCACGCCGGGCTACGAGGCCGGGTTCAACGTGGGAGACGAGATCATCGCCATTGACGACTACCGGGTCGCGGCGGCGGGATGGAGACAGCGCCTCGACCTCTACCGGGCCGGCGACGAGGTCACCTTCCTCATCGCCCGGCGCGAACGCTTGCTGCGGCTCGACGGGCGCTTCGGAGAACGGCCGTCCGAGGGCTGGCGGCTGCGGCCGGTGGAGTCGCCCTCCCCCGCGCAGGCGAAGCACCTCGACGCATGGCTGGGCCGGGGGTCGGCGCCGTAGGAGGCGCTGGACGAACGGATACGGGTCGTTGCCGTCGGCGTGCCTTCCGGGCGGCGCGGAACGGACGAGAGTGGCCGAGAGCGCCCTGTCGGGGTGGCGTCCTCGGCGCCTGGTTCTCCCCTACGGCAGCGCGAAGACGAACAGGTTGTTCCCCTGGCTTGGGCGCAACTCCGGGGTCAGGTTGAGGAACCGGGCCGTCCCGGTGCTGACCGCCACGTACTGCCGGCCGTCGACGGCGTAGGTGATCGGGAAGCCGGAAACCGGCGACCCGAGGTTGACCTCCCAGAGCACCTCGCCGGTCTCGTGGTCGAGGGCGCGGAAGCGGCCGTTGACGTCGCCGCCGAAGACGAGGCCGCCCCCGGTGGCGACGAGCGACATCGTCGCCGACCGCTGCTCGTGGACCCAGGCCGTCTCGCCGGTCTCGGCCGAAATGGCGTGGACGGTGCCCACCTGGTCCGTACCCGGGGCGATCCGCGCGCGCCACGCGATGGCGTAGATCGAGGTGCTGTCGGGGCCCTCAGACCGCATGTCCGCGCAGACGTTCCGGAGCGGCATGTACATCAGGTTGGTCAGGGGACTGTAGGCGCCGGCCTCCCAGTCTTTCCCGCCGGTGGCGTGCGGGCAGGTGAGCATCTCCTGTCCCTCGGCGGTGAAGATGAGCTCCGGGTTCTCGGTCACCGCCCCGGTTGCGCCGTCGATGCCGCTGATCACGTTCTGGGTGATCGTCGGCCGTGCCCAGAGGAACTCGCCGGTTGCGCGGTCGAGCGTGTAGACGACGCCGGTCTTGCCCGGAATGCCCGTCAGCACGCGGCGGACCTCGCCCACGCGGAGCCGCGGGTTGATCCACTCGACCGCGCTCGCGTCCGGCGCCACCGCGGTGTCGACGAGCAGGCGCTCGAACGGGTGGTCGAGGTCCCAGTGGTCGTTCAGGTGCTGGTAGTACCACGCGATCTCGCCGGTGTCGGCGTCGAGCGCGAGGGTCGAGTTGTGGTAGAGGTGCCGGTTGTCGGTGCCCCCGATCAGGAACTTGGGCGCCGGGGAGGTGACCGACGTCCCGATGTAGACGAGGTTCAGGTCCGGGTCGTAGCTCGGCACCATCCAGGCGCCGACGTGCTTCCGCTCCTCGAAGGGCACCCCGCCCCAACTGTCGTCGCCGGGCTCGCCGGGCGCCGGGATCGTGCGCCGCCGCCAGAGCTCCTCGCCGGTCCGCGCGTCGTGGGCGGTGATGACGCAGCCGTCGGGTCCGCCCGCCGGCATGCAGCTCCGGCCCGAGATGGCCTTGCCGTTGGCCACGATGGGTCCCGAGGTCTGCGTGGCCGGGTTCTCCGTGTAGTCGAGGATCTTCGTCTCCCACGCGAGCTCGCCGGTTGCGGAGTGGAGCGCGAAGATGTGGTCGTCGGCGCTGGTGTCGATGATCAGCGAGCCGTAGATCGCTAGGTTGCGGTTGTTCTGCCACAGGGTGTTGAAGACGTACTCGTCGATGTCGTCGGGCACCTCCCGGCGGTGCTCCCAGCGCAGGTCGCCGGTGGCGGCGTCGATGGCCTGGATGACGTCCGCGGGGTTCGGCATGAACATGACGCCGTCGTAGACCAGTGGCGTGCCCTGCTGCCGCCCGCGGGTCATGGCGCGCGACCAGACCATCCGCAGCTCGCCGACGTTGCCGCGGTCAATCTGATCGAGCGGGCTGTAGCCCCAGCCGTCGAGCGTCCGGCGCCACATCAGCCAGTCCTCCGGAGCCGGGGACTGCAGCATCGCGTCGGTCACCGGGACGAAATCGGAGGGCGGTTGCGCCTGCGCCGCTGACGGCGAAGGCGCGAGGGCGCTGCCGAGGGCCGCAGCCGCGAGCAGGACGGGGACGGTCAGGAAGGCGCGGGCTCGGCACATCGTCAGCATGAAGGCCTCCTGCCTAGCGGATCGCGGGTTCCAGTGTAACCGTTCCGTCCTGCCCCGACGCCCCTCGCCGCCCCGTCCGACCCGAGAGCGACGCGCGGGCAGGGAACGGCCTCTCCCGGCGTGACAGAATGGAACCGGTTTCTCGCGGCTCGTCACCGGACGACACGGCTGCCGGCTCTGGAACCTAAACTCTTGCAGCCGCGTGACTTGCAGCCACGGACGCCCGCGGCCGGCAGCGACTGGGCCGCCACGTTCCAGGCGATGGCTGGCGCCCGAGCGCGGTGCCCCCACCGCAATACGTAGCGGGTGCTACAATTGGCATACACCATGTCGTTGTCGCGCTCTGCGCCTTTCCACGATTCCGTCGTCGACACTTATCCCATCAACAGGAGCAGCAGCAGGATGCAGAACAGCCGAAGAGCCCCGTTCGTGCTCTCGCTCGTCGCAGCGCTGCTCGTCCCTGCCGCCGCGACCGGCCAGGACGCCGGGTCGATCAGCGGTACGGTCACCGATTCGACGGGCCTCATTCTTCCGGGCGTTACCGTGGAGGCGCGCGATGCGGCGGGCGTCGGGCAGGTGGCGTTCACGGGGGGCACCGGGGAGTTCACGATCAGCGGACTCGAACCCGGATCCTACGAGGTGACGTTCACCCTGCCGGGATTCGATGGGCCGCCGCAGACGGTCGAAGTGATGGCCGGAGCGACGGCGACCGTCGACGTCGAGATGGCGGTCGGGCTCGAGGAGCGGGTGGTCGTTGTCGGAACGCGCGCCCAGCCGCGTTCGGTGACCGAGTCGCCGGTGCCGGTCGACGTGGTTCGGGCCGAGGACTTCATCAGCCAGGGGAGCACGGACCTCGCCAACCAGTTGCGGACGGTCGTCCCCTCGTTCAACATCAACACGCAGCCCATCAGTGACGCGGCGACGATCGTTCGGCCCGCGAACCTGCGCAACCTGGCGCCCGACCACACGCTGATCCTGGTCAACGGGAAGCGCCGCCACCGCGCCGCGGTCATCACCTGGCTCGGGAACGGCATCGCGGACGGCTCGCAGGGGCCGGATCTCTCCGTCATCCCGTCCATCGCGATCCGACAGGCCGAGGTGCTGCGCGACGGCGCGGCGGCCCAGTACGGCTCCGACGCCATCGCCGGCGTCATGAACTTCCAGCTCAAGGACGCCCGGGAGGGCGGCAGCCTCGAGTTCCGCACCGGGGCCTTCATGGACTCGAACGTCGGCGACACGGGGACCTGCGGGTCGGGCATCATCGGCGACATCAAGCACTCCTGCAACGGGATCGGCGGCAACGGCCGCGCGATGTCGGTGGCCGGCAACGTCGGGCTGCCGCTCGGCCAGACCGGGTTCGTCAACCTGAGCATGGAGTACGGCAACGCCAATCCGACCAACCGCAGCATCCAGCGCAACGACGCGCAGGCGATCATCGACGCCGGCAACGGCAACATCCGCAACCCGGCGCAGGTGTGGGGCTCGCCGCTTCTCGAGGACGACCTGAAGCTCTTCGGCAACTTCGGGCATCTGTTCGACAACGGGCTGCAGTTCTACGGTCACACCAACTACGCGGAGCGCAAGGTGACGGGCGGCTTCTACTTCCGGAATCCGCACACCCGCGGCGGCGTCTTCCGCGGCGACCAACTCGCCGACGGCACGCCGACCCTGCGCGTCGGCAACGTCGGCCTCGCCTCGCACTACGAGATGCACGGTAGCAACGACGGCTACACCGGACCCGGCTGCCCGACGATCCCGATCGTCGACAACGTGCCGGACGCCGGCGCTCTCGCGGCGGTCGAGTCCGACCCGAACTGCTGGACCCTCTACAGCCGCTTCCCCGGCGGGTTCACGCCGCAGTTCGGCGGCGACCTGATCGACTACTCGCTCGTCACGGGCCTCCGCGGCTTCGCGGCCAATGGCTTCACCTGGGATGCCAGCATCAACATCGGGACCAGCGAGGTCGATCAGTTCATCTTCGATACCGTCAACGCCTCGCTCGGCTACGACACGCCGACCTCGTTCAATCCGGGCGTCTACCGGCAGGATGACGTCAACCTGAACTTCGACGTCTCGCACCCGGTCAACGATGTGGTGAACGTCGCGGCCGGCGTCGAGTGGCGCGACGAGAAGTTCACGATCGGCGCTGGCGACCGCGCCTCGTGGGAAATCGGCCCGTACGCCGCGCAGGGGTTCAGCTCGGGTTCCAACGGCTTCAACGGCTACCGCGCCGACACGACGGCGGGCGAGTGGAGCCGCAGCAACGTCGCGGTCTACGGCGACCTGGAGTTCGACGATCCGGGTGGCCGGTGGACCGTCGGCACCGCGGCCCGGCTGGAGAACTTCGAGGACTTCGGCACCACCACCAACGGGAAGCTCTCGGCCCGCGTCGGACTGACCGACGAGTTCTCCCTGCGCGCCGCGGTGAGCACGGGCTTCCGGGCGCCCACCCCCGGCCAGCAGAACGCGTTCAACGTGACGACGGCATTCATCGGCGGCGAGTTGACCAACAACGGCGTCGTGCCGTCCACCTCCGCCGTCGCCATGGCCCGGGGCGGCGGACAGCTCCAGCCGGAGAAGTCGCGCAACTACAGCGCGGGCGCGGTCTTCGAGCAGGGCGCCTTCAGCCTCACGGCCGACTACTTCCGCATCGACGTCAGCGACCGCGTGGCCCTCTCGCAGGAGATCGCGCTCACGGAGCCCGAGATCCTGACCCTGCTCGCCGAGGGGATCCCGGAGGCGCGGAACTTCCCGGTGTTCCGCTTCTTCCTGAACGACTTCTCGACGACCACCCAGGGCTTCGACCTGATCGGAACCCTGGCCGCCGGGCGCACGACGTTCAACGCGATCTACAACTACACCGACACGGAGCTCAAGAACATCGAGTCGGCCGTCATCGACGAGTTCCGCATCAACACGCTCGAGCGCGGGCTGCCGAACACGCGCTGGAACTTCAGCGTCAACCACCGCCAGGACCGCTGGAATCTGCTGGGCCGCGTGAGCTACTTCGGGGCGTTCTGGGACAGCGAGGACGGCCGGAACGCGGTCGGGCTGCCGGGCGGACCGATGATGGCGTGGATGTACCCCGCCTACTCGGGCAAGGCGCTGCTCGACCTCGAGCTCGGCATTCCGCTCGACGGCGGCGTCGCCCTGGCCGTGGGCGCCGAGAACATCCTGAACGCCTACCCCGAGGTGAACATGTTCGGCGCCCACACGGTCGGCAACCAGTACGGGCAGTTCTCGCCGTTCGGGTTCAACGGCGCCTACTACTACGTGCGGATCAACTACGGCTGGGGCAGCGGCCTCTAGCCCCGGCGGCTCGCCGGGCGTCGCGCGCAGGGCGGGGCTCGGCCAGGAGTCTGCGCCGGAGAATGGCAATGGTGGGCTAGGCAGACGGGAGGTGCACTGCAGATCCGCACCGGAACGCGCAGAGACGTCGCGGTCAGGCTCGACGACGACGGTGAGCGAGTGAGGCACCGAGGAGGACGACTCCGATGAGTTGGGAATCCAGGCGCTGGGCTTCGACCGCTGCGGCTGCCACCCTTGCAGTCGTTCTCGCGACCCCGGTGGCGTCTGCGCAGGAGTCGGGGGCCGTCAGCGGGACCGTCACCGATACCACGGGCCTCGTGCTGCCCGGCGTCACCGTGGAGGCGCGGAGCGGCGACCGCGGCGAAGTGCAGTCGGCCGTCACGGGCGGCGGGGGCGCGTTCGCAATTCCCGATCTGCCGCCCGGCACCTACGACGTGGCGTTCTCGCTCTCCGGCTTCCGCACCATCGTCCGCGACAGCGTGATAGTGGGGCCGGGGGTGACGGTCACGCTCGACGTCGAGTTGGCGCTGGCGCTCGAGGAGCGGGTCGTGGTTGTCGGGAGCCGGGCCGAGCCGCGCTCCGTAACCGAATCGCCGGTCCCCATCGACGCCGTTTCGTTCCAGGACGTGGTCAGCCAGGGCGCCACGACGCTCGACTACCAGCTCCGCACGCTGATCCCGTCGTTCAACGTCGCCACCCACCCCATCAGCGACGCCGCCACGCTCGTCCGCCCGGCCAGCCTGCGCAACCTGGCGCACGACCACACGCTGGTGCTGGTGAACGGCAAGCGGCGCCACCGCTCGTCGGTCATCGCCTGGTTCGCGGGGGTGACCGACGGCGCGCAAGGACCGGACATCTCGACCATCCCGGCCATCGCCCTGCGGCAGGTGGAGGTGTTGCGCGACGGGGCGTCGGCCCAGTACGGCTCGGACGCCATCGCCGGGGTGATGAACTTCCTGCTCAAGGACGACCGGGCGGGGGGGAGCATCGAGGTCAACACCGGGACCTACCGGGCGGGCGACGGCGACACCGCGATCTTCGCCGGCAACGTCGGCCTGCCGCTCGGCTCGACCGGCTTCGCCAACCTCAGCCTGGAGTACGGCAACTCCGACCCCACCAACCGCAGCGTGCAGCGCGACGACGCGGCAGCCCTGATCGCGGCCGGGAACACCGATGTCGCGGATCCGGCGCAGATCTGGGGCAATCCGACCATCGAGGACGACCTGAAGTTCTTCGGGAACTTCGGCAACGCGTTCCCCAACGGGGTGGAGCTCTACGCCCACACGAACTACGCGGACAAGAAGGTGACGGAGGGCTTCTACTTCCGGAACCCCAACTCGCGCCAGAACATCTACAGCCTCGACGGCGGCGAGACGCTGCTCATAGCCGACGTGCTGCAGGCACAGGGCATGGGCTCGGCCGACTGCCCCACGGTGGCGGTGACCGACAACGTGCCGGACCAGGAGGCGCTGGCCCGGGTCTTCGCCGACGAGAACTGCTTCTCGTTCCAGGAGCTCATCCCGGGCGGCTTCACGCCGCAGTTCGGGGGCGTGGTCACCGACATGTCGGTGGTCGGCGGCGTGCGCCGGGTCGCCCCCAACGGCTTCACGTGGGACGCGAGCGCCAGCTACGGCTCCCACCAGTCCGACTTCTTCTTCAGGAACACGGTCAACGCCTCGCTGGGGCCCGACACCCCGCGCGACTTCGATCCGGGGCTCTACCGGCAGGAGGACGTCAACCTCAACTTCGACGTCTCCTATGCGGCCACCGACATGGTGAACGTCGCGGCGGGGGCGGAATGGCGCGACGAGCGGTTCGAGATCGGGGCCGGGGGCCGCCCGTCGTGGGAGGTCGGCCCGTACGCCGCGCAGGGCTTCGTCTCGGGCTCGAACGGCTTCCCCGGCTTCCCCGACTACACGGCGGGCACGTGGACCCGGAGCAACGTCGCGCTCTACGGCGACCTGGAGCTCCGGGGGCGCGACCAGCGGTGGACGGTCAGCGGCGCCGTCCGCTACGAGCACTTCGACCTGTTCGGCGCGACGACGAACGGCAAGCTGTCGGCCCGGCTGGGCGTGGGCGACGCGGTATCGATCCGCGGCGGCGTCAGCACCGGCTACCGGGCCCCGACCCCGGGCCAGCAGAACACGCTGAACGTCCAGACGACGATCGATCCGGAGACTTTCGAGCTGGTCGACAGCGCCAACGTGCCGTCCACGTTCCTGGCCGCCCAGCTCCGGGGAGGCAAGCCGCTGGAGCCCGAGACGTCGATCAACTCGACCGCGGGCCTCGTCGTCGACACGGGGCCGTTCACGCTCACGGCCGACTACTTCCGCGTCGACGTGAGCGACCGCCTCGCGCTGTCCCAGACCTTCACGCTCACGCCGAGCGAGCGGATGCTGCTGCTCTCGGAGGGCATCGCCTCGGCCGGGACGCTGGCCTTCTTCCGCTTCTTCATCAACGACTTCTCGACCCGCACGCAGGGCGTCGACGTCGTCTCGACCTACGCGCCGCTCGCGCTCCGGGGGGACACGACGTTCAGCTTCGCGATGAACTTCACCGACACGAAGGTGACCGAGGAGTCGACCCTGCTCAATCCGGGGGACATCCGCGGCATTGAGCTCGGGGTGCCCAGAGTTCGCTGGAACGCGGCGGTCAACCAGCGCGTCGGGCGCACCAGCCTGCTGGGCCGCGTGAACTACTTCGGCGACTGGGTCGACCACTTCGACGCACGGTTCGTGCGCGGCGCGGAGGCGCCGCTCCTCCCCGGCAAGTACATCGTCGACCTCGAGCTGGCGGTTCCCGTCGCGGCCGGCGTCTCGGTGGCCGTGGGCGGCCAGAACGTCTTCAACACGTTCTCGGACCGCATGCCGCTGTTCGCCGGGGCGTTCGGCCTGCCCTACAGCCAGTTCACGCCGTGGGGACTGAGCGGCGGCTACTACTACGCGCGCATCAACTACAACTGGGGGGCGTAGCGCGCTCGGTCGTGGCCGGACGGGGTTGCCGCGCGGCGGACCGGGACGGCACCGCGGGCCGGGGAAGGCCGCACGCCGAGTTGCAGGCGGCGAACGGCGCGGGCCGTCCGCCGCCTGCTGCAGTCTCCAGCCTACTCGGCGAGCGGGTCCGGGCGGACCTGGAAGCGGACGATCTCGCTCGTCATGCCCTTGCCGCCCTCCTGGTGCCAGTTCGTAACCGAGTCGTAACTGGCCCAGACGCCGCGGCCCTTCCAGCCGGCCTCCGCGTCATCGATGCGCCCGTCGAGGCCGCGCGTGTAGAAGCCGAGCGGATAGGGCACGCGCAGCGTGACCCACTCGCCCGTGTCGGGCAGCAGCGCCAGCAGCGCGTCGGAGCCCGTGCCGTTCGCGATCGGCACGTTGTCGCCCAACCCGAGCGTGTTGAACTGGTCCACCCAGTTGTAGTAGTGGAAGTCGGCGCTCCCGGCCGCGGTGACGCCCTTCATCTGGGGGCCCGGGGTCGGGTACAGCGTCCACCCCTCGGGGCAGTGCTGCCCGGTGGCAGTGGGGCCGTTCAGCACCTGGCACTTGCTGCGGTCGAAGCTCGCCAGGTGGCCGCTCCCGCCGAGCGCGGTCCAGAGGACGCCGTTGCGGTCGATGTCGATCCCGCGCCCGCCGTGCCCCCACTGGCTCGGATCGACGGCCGGGTTCTCGAACGGCGGCTCGTAGACCTCGGCGATGCAGCTCTCGGGCGGGCTGTCGCCGACCTCCAGTCGCACGATGCTGCCGGGCACCGGGAGGCGTCGCGCGATCCAGATCGACCCGTCCACCGGGTTGGGGATGATCCCGTAGGCGAAGCCGTCCAGGCGCATGTCCTTCGTCGGGTCCTGCGCCTCGCCCGGCTCGGTGTACTCGCCGATGCGGCCGTCACCGCTCGTGTCGACGATGGTGGGGCACCAGCCCTGCGCCGCCTGCTCGTCGCCCGTCTCGTCGTAGAGCTTCGTGTCGAGCCAGCCGACGACGTCCGTCGATCCGCTCAGCCAGAGCGTGTCGCTCTCGTCCTCGGCGAACTGCAGGTGGTGGGTCATGTAGCAGGTGTCGACGTGCACGAACTCCTCCGCCTCCACGTCCCAGTACGAGAGCTGCCGCTGGCTGCGGTCGATGGGGAAGTGGCGCGCGGACGGATGATCCGAGCCCTCCCGGCACCAGTCGGGGTTGCCCGACGGCCGGATCGACTGCGTGATCCACAGCCGGCCCTTGGCGTCCAGCATCGGGTTGTGGGCGCTGTAGCCGCGCGCCGTGGAGCGCTCGTCGCCCCAGTAGGGGGATGGGATCAGCGTCGTCGTGCCGGCGTAGGAATCGCCCCGCACCGGCATCGGGTCGCGCGTCGTCATGTCGAGCCGGACGGACTGGTGCGTGACCGGGTCGGTGATCGTGAGGCCGGCGCCTCCGACCCCGTAGATGGGAGCGTTCGGATAGAGGTGGGGATTCCGCTTGTCGGTGGCGATCTCGTCGTGCACCATCGCGATCGGATCGCCCCAGCCCCACATCGTCATCACGACGTTGCGCTCCACGCCCTGCGGCCGGGGCGGCTCCGGCGGGACCTCGCCGGCCGCGATGCGGTCGGTCCAGTCGGCGAAGAGCTGCAGCGCACGCTCGCGCCCCATCCGGTTCAGCCCGCTGTTCATGCTGGGGCCGCTCCGCCCGACCTGCACCCGGTGGTCCCAGGCGGCCACGGTCGAGTCGAAGTCGTCGACGTCGATCATCGGCATCTCGCGGGTCGCCATGTTGCCCATCTGGTGGCAGAGCTGGCAGCCGTCCTTCAGCCGGTCGACCCACTCCGCCTGGTGCCGCATGCCGCGGCTGATCCCGTTGCCGTTCGGTCCCGTGCCCGGGAACTCGTCCTCGGCCGGCACCTCGAGCAGCGAATACCAGTAGTTGGCGGGGTAGATGCGCGCCGCCTCCTGCGGCGTCGCCGCCGCGGCGACGTCGACGGTCAGCTCGTCGCCCGGGCGGGCGGCGTGCTTGTCGGAGTCGAGCAGGCCGTAGCCGCGGACCCAGACCTCGTAGGCCGCGTCGGGCAGATCGGGCACCAGGAAACGCCCGTCGTCGCCGGTGACGACGATCTTGCGGAACGTGGTCTCGAGGTCCGCCGTTTCGGCGATGACCCAGACGCCCGCCTCACCGCCAGCGGCGCTCCGCACGACGCCTCTGATATCGCCGTCGTCGTCGGCCGCCGCCACGGCGCCGCTCGCGGACAGCCCCACCACGGCCAGCGCCGCCAGCGCCGCTCCCGCCAGACCGATCCGGGATCTCACACGCATCGCATCCTCCTTGGACATCGACTCCGCCTACCGTATCACCTTTGGGTTCCATCGGCGCGGCGCCGTTCGGAGCGCCCCGACGGGGAACGCGCCCAGATTGACATCAAGGCATCAGACTACTTATGTTCAGATGATGCGCACGACCCTGACGCTGGATCCCGACGTGGCGGCCCTGGCGGAACGGATGCGGCGGGCGCGCGGCCAGAGCCTCAAGGCCATCGTGAACGAAGCGCTGCGCAACGGTCTGCGCACCATGGCGGCCCCGTCCGCCCCGGCGGCGCCCTACCGGACGCCCGTGGTCGACCTCGGCCGCTGCCGGCTGGGCAGCCTGGACGACATCGCCGACGTGCTCGCCGCCGCGGAAGGCGAGGAGTTCCGGTGATCCTCGTCGACGCCAACCTGCTGGTCTACGCGCACGTGGCCTCGTTCCCGCAACACGCCAGGGCGCGCGCCTGGCTGGACAGTCGCATCAACGCCGCCGCGCCCGTCGGGCTTCCCTGGCCCAGCCTGCTGGCCTTCGCGCGAATCGTCAGCAATCCGCGCATCTTCGACCGCCCCACAACGGTATCCGCCGCGTGGCGGCAGGTGGAGTCCTGGCTTGCGACCGAGTCGGTCTGGGTGCCGCTCCCCACGGAGCGCCACCAGCAATGTCTCGGACCGCTCATCGCGAGCGCCGAGGGTCGGGCGAATCTCGTGCCGGACGCGCACCTGGCCGCGCTGGCGATCGAGCACGGGCTCGTTCTGTGCTCGACGGACGGCGACTTCGCCCGTTTCGAGGGGCTGGAGTGGCAGGACCCGTTGCGCCGGCGCGCACCCTGACGGCGCTCGGGAGTGTGCCGGCAAGAGTCCCGCGCACCTGACGGACGCGGCCATCGCCGGGCGCGACCATCACGGATGCTGACCGTATACTGTCTGCAAACGGGAGTTTCGACCGACCATCCGGGGAAGGAGTGCCGCCACGTGCAGAACCGCGACCGGTCCCGCGCCGCCCACACCGTCGAGCCGATGTCACCTTCGCGCCGCCGATTCCTGCGCGGAGCCGCCGGCCTGATCGCCGCCGCCCCCTTCGTCCGCCCGCTCCCGGGGCTCGGACAGCCGGCCGTGCGGCCGGCGCCGGGCATGCCGGATCCGCACTTCATCGACACCAACGGCATCCGGATGGCGGTGTACGAGCAGGGCGAGGGGATCCCGGTGGTCTTCGTGCACGGCTTCCCGGAGCTCGCCTACTCCTGGCGCAACCAGATGCGCTCCTACCCGGCCGCCGGACTGCGGGCCATCGCCCCCGACATGCGCGGCTACGGCCTCACCGACCAGCCGGCGGATGTCGCCAGCTATACGATTCCCAACCTCTGCCGGGATCTCGTCGGCCTCCTCGACGCCCTCGACATCGAGCGGGCCATCTTCTGCGGCCACGACTGGGGCGGCGCGGCGGTGTGGACGATGCCGAGGATGTACCCGGATCGGGTCCTCGGCGTCATCGGCGTCAACACCCCGGCGTTCGGCGGCCCGCCCCCGAGCGAGCCGGAGGAGCCGCTGATCATCCCGACCGAGAACTACTACACCGCGACGTTCCAGGAGCCGGGCCGAGCCGAAGCGGTATTCGGCCGGGACGTCCGGCGGGGGCTGGAGATGATCTTCCGGCGCGGGTGGTACTGGGACGTCGAGAACATGCGCCGCTACCCGCCGGACTCGGCCGAGAAGCAGATGGACATGCTGCGGATGATCGAGGAGGACGACTACGAGGGCGAGCTGATCTTCTCCGAGGACGTCCTGGACTACTGGACGGAGACGTTCGAAGCGACCGGGTTCACCGGAGGACTCAACTACTACCGCGCCAACATCGGAGCAGGTGGTGCCGGTGACGGGACTCCGCCCCCGCCGCCTCCCCCCATCGAGGTGCCGTGCCTCTACGTCGGGGCCGAGAACGACACGATCCTGCGTCCCTCCTCCTCGGACGGCATGCCGTCGTTCATTCCCGACCTCGAGCGCCACGTCATCGCCGACTGCGGGCACTGGACGCAGCAGGAGAAGCCGGAGGAGTTCGACCGGGTGACGCTCGACTGGATCCGGCGCAAGTTCCAGACGGCCTGACGGCGCGCGCCGCGGTTCGCCCCGGCGACGACCGGTCGACATGGGAGGCGGTGCGGGCCGGTGTGGAACCGCGGCCGGACCTGCCGGCCACCATCGAGGAGCGCGCCTGGTCGTCGCCGATCTGGGTCACGCCTTGATGCGGGACGGCGGTCAGTGGGGCCGGCTATGTTCGGCGGCCCGAGGAATCGGTCCCCGGCTGGGCACCCCGAACAGGTCCCGGAGCACGGCCCGGCGGTACTTGAAGATGCGCTCGAGGTCGCGCCTGACGAGCAGGCGGTCGACGAGCCATCCGCCCGGCACGGCGTAGCGCACGGCGTCGTGGGCCAGCGTCCTTCCCTCGCGCGTCTCCTCGAAGCCGTGCTCGTGGATCCAGAGCCGGTACGGCCCGCGGCGCTGCTCGTCCACGAAGCGGTACGGCGGCTCCCAGGCCGTGATCTCGCTCCGCCAGCGGAGCGACACCCCGCGCACGCGGAGGCGGTAGTCGATGAGCGCGCCCGGCTGCATCTCGACCGGCCACGGCGTCAGCATCGTGAAGCGCAGCCAGGGGGGCGTCAGGTACTCCAGGTTCCGGGCGTCCGCGAAGAAGGGGAACACCTCGTCCCGCGGTCGGGCGAGCAGTACGCGGCTCCGGAACTCGAAGGTCCTCACGGTTCTGCGAATCGCCCGGTCAGACGTCGGCGAGGGTGAGGGGTCGCGGCGACTTCCCGTCGACGTCGGTGAAGCCGTAGTGCTCGGCCAGCGCCGCGGTCACCAGCACCTGCCCCGACCACCGATCGACCTGAGGATCGGCCGCCAGCGCGGCGACGGCACGGCCCTGGAACTCCGGGCTCTCCGAGTTGCCGAGGTCGAAGAAGCCGGCGGCGAGGACGGCCTCTGTCCGAACGAGTCCGGGGTACAGCGAAACGACGGTGACGCCGTGCTCGCGGAGCTCGGCCGCGGTGTCCGCGGTCAGCTTGTCGGTGGCCGCCTTCGCGACCCCGTAGATCGTGTTTCCGATGCGCTTCTGCGCCGCCCAGTGCGACACGTTGACGATGAGGCCGCTTCGCTGCGCAACCATCACGCGGGCCGCTTGCTGGCTGGCCGCGAATGCGGCTCGGACCCCCACGTCCATCATCGCCGACCAACGCCAGGCCGGCTGTTCCCAGAACGGCGCCGGCCACGTGAACCGCTCACCCTCGACCATCCGCTCGTAGCCGCCCCAAGCGCTGTTCACCAGCACGTCGAGACGCCCGCGGTCGGCCTCTACCCGCCGGAAGAGGCGGGCCACGGCCTCAACATCGGTATGGTCGCACGTTACGCGCACAATCCGCGGGTCGAGGTCCGCGGACTCGATCGACCGGCCGCTGGCATAGACGGTCGCCCCCGCGTGGAGCATTCCGAGCGCCACCCCGCGGCCGACGCCGCGGCTTGCTCCGGTCACCAGCACGACGCGGCCGTCGGGCATCGTCGAATCTGAAGCGGCCATCGGATGAAGGGCGAGGCTCGGCGGGGAACGCCGCGCGGCGTCAGATGTCGAGGATCCCTGGCGCCCGGGTCGGGATCGGCCGACCCGGGCGCGGGGAGTTCCGAGCCGCGGCGCCAAGCCGGGCGTCAGCGCGGCGAGGTCTGCTGCGGTGCTCCCGCTGCCGCCGGCCGCCTCGGCGCGTAGATGTCGACGCCCTCCGCGTCGCCGTCGGCTTCCGGCGTGACGCCGGCGTCGTGCAGGACCTGCTCGATGGCAGTGACGGTGACCGGGGACGGCTTGAAGTTGCCGAAGCGGTAGCCGCGGGCGATCGTCAGCGGGGTCCAGCCGTAGCGGTTCTCGACGTTCCAGACGTCGACGTGGGCCCCGTTGGCGGCGAGGAACTCCACGACCCGCGGGAGGTTCTTGTAGGCGGCGCCGTGCATGGCGGTCTCGCCGTTGTCGTCCACGGCGTTGATGTCGGCCCCGAGGTCCAGCGCCACCTGCACCGCCTCGAGGACTTCTTCCTCCGTTCCGGCATCCTCGCCGGGGGAGCGGGTGCCGAGGCCGGCCGCGGCCATGAGCGGCGTACTGAACTCGTCGTTCTTCGCCAGCGGATCGGCGCCGAGCTCGGCCAGCCTGCGCATCAGCTCCGCGTCGGCGACGAGCGCGGCCAGCATGAACGGGGTGGAGCCGGCCTCGCGATGCCGCGTGTTGTTGAGGTTGCGCCGCTCCGTCATCCGGGCCTCGAGGTCGGCGCCGTGCTCGGCGAGCTTGCGGACGAGGTCGAGGCTGGAGAGGCGCCCGGAACCGTAGGGCGCCGGGTCGTTGTCGCCGCCGCCCGGCTTGCGCACTTTCGGGATCATGTGCAGCACGGTGTAGCCGGTCGCGTCGGCGTTGGGGTTGGCCCCGGCGTCGAGGAGCGCCGCGGCCACCTCCCAGTGGGCATTGGTGACCGCTACCAGCAGCGGCGTGGTCCCGACTCGGATCGGTCGCCCCGCCCGGTACTGCCGCCCGCGGGGGGCGACCGTCTCCACGGTCCGGTTGACGTCCGCGCCGGCGCTCAGGCACGCCGCGACGGCGCCGAGGTGCCCTTCGCGAACCGCGACCCGGGCGGCCGTGAGCCCGGGCCGGGCAGGGCCGGGGAGGCGGCCCCCG
>JAPOVI010000401.1 GCA_026708265.1 Acidobacteriota bacterium | reverse complement strand
GGGTGCGGCTGCCGATCCCCGCCGGACGCCACGAGATCGTCGCCGCCTTCGTCGGGAAGCCGACCGTGCTGTCCGAGGAGACCCGGAAGCCGTTCCTGCGGAGCTACGTCTCGTCCAACAGCCGGCTAGGCCTGCCGGACGTCGACAGCGTGCTCATCGCCGGCCCCTTCGACCCGCGGCGCCCCGACGACACGCCGAGCCGGCAGCGCATCTTCACCTGCCGCCCGGAGATGTCGTTGGACGATGCCGCGCCCGACGCCGCCGCGCGGGGCCCTGCCGCGCCGGGCGACGCCGCAGCGTGCGCCCGCTCCATCCTCTCGCGTCTGGGACGGCAGGCCTACCGCCGCCCGCTCGAGACGCCGGAGATCGACCGGCTCCTCGCGTTCTACGAGGAAGGGAGCCGAGACGGCGGCTTCGAGTCCGGCATCGAGCTCGCCCTGCGCTTCCTGCTCGCGAGCCCGCAGTTCATCTTCCGCCTCGAGACCGAGCCGGACGAGCTCGCGGCCGGCGCCGTCTATCCGGTGTCGGACCTCGACCTCGCCTCGCGCTTGTCGTTCTTCCTCTGGAGCAGCATCCCCGACGAAGAGCTGCTCGCGGTGGCGGAGCGCGGCGAACTGGGCGCGCCGGACGAGCTGCGGCGGCAGGTGCGGCGCATGCTGGCCGACCCCCGCGCGTCGGCCCTGGTCGAGAACTTCGCCGGCCAGTGGCTCTACCTGCGGAACCTCGCCAACACCCATCCGGACCCGCCCACGTTCCCCGACTTCGACGACAACCTGCGCCGCGCCCTGCAGCGGGAGACCGAGCTCTTCTTCGGGAGCGTGATGACCGAGGACCGCAGCATCCTCGAGTTGCTGACCGCCGACTACACGTTCCTCAACGAGCGGCTGGCGCGCCACTACGGCATCCCCGGCATCTACGGCGACCGCTTCCGCCGCGTGGCGGTCACCGAAGACGCGCGGCGCGGCATCCTGGGCCACGGCAGCCTGCTGACGGTCACGTCGTACGCCACCCGCACGTCGCCGGTGCTGCGCGGGAAGTGGATTCTCGAGAACCTGCTCGGGTCGCCGCCGCCGCCGCCGCCGCCGGACGTGCCGGACCTCGAGGACGCGGGCAGCGCCGAGGGTCTCTCCATCCGGGCACGCCTGGAGCAGCACCGCGCGAACCCGGCCTGCGCCGCCTGCCACGCCCGCATGGACCCCTACGGCTTCGGCCTCGAGAACTTCGACGCCATCGGGCGCTGGCGCAGCAGCGGCCCCCGCGGCGAGCCGATCGACGCCTCGGACGTACTGCCGGACGGCACGGCGTTCAGCGGGCCGAGCGAGCTCCGGGAGGCCATCCTGCGGCGGCCCGATTCGTTCGTGGAGACGTTCACGCGGAAGCTGCTGACCTATGCGGCGGGCCGCGGCATGGAGTACTCCGACGCCCCGGCCGTCCGCCGCATCGTCCGCGCGGCGGCCGAGGACGACTACCGATTCTCGGCCCTCGTCGACGGCGTCGTCACGAGCGACGTGTTCCGGATGAAGGTGAAGCGGCCAGCGGCGGACGCGCCGACCGCGGTGGCGGCGGACGTACAGTAGGACGCTCGGCCAACGCCCGGATATCGACGCCTTGTGACGCGATCTGGCGCCACAACCGGGCCGCCCTGATGTCGATGGCGGCGGGATCACCCTGCGGCTGGCGTGCGCGCCGGCCCGTGGCGCTTCATGGCTCAAGCCCCTCCAGGACCTCGGACGGCGTCCGGTTCGGCAGGGCGAAGGGGCTGACCACCCTGCACTCGCAGGTCTGTGCCGCGGCGACGACCAGAGCGTCCCACCACGAAAGGAGTTGGTCCTTCTGCAGGATCCAGGCGCGCTCCACGACGGTGAGGTCGACCAGGACCGGTTGCCATGCGGTCAGTTCACGCACGATCTCCCGCGCCTCCGCCTCGTCGAAGCCCGGCGTCAGCCTGCGCGTGAGGACGGAATAGAGCTCCAGCAAGATCTGGAAACTCAGTCGCCCGGCTCGCGATCGCCAGAGGAACCGGTACCAGGCATCGGCGCGGGACTGTCTGACGGGATCCGACGCATCGGCCCGGTAGACCAGGACGTTGGTGTCAACGAAGACCGGCCCGGTCATGGAGCTCCTCCCGGGTCGGCTTCCGGCCATCGACCCACGCCATCTTCCGTGGCTCCCTCGCAAGCGCGCGCGTCATCGCGACCCGATAGTCGTCCTCGCGGCGCTTCATCCCTTCAACGACATCCGCCAGCCAGCTCGACACGCTGCGATTCGCCTCCGCGGCCCGTACCCGTAGCCACAGCGCCGTCTCCTCCGGAAGCGTTACGGTGACGTTCTTCATGACACGAAGACAGTAGAACACGGAACTCGTGCCAACGCTGACACCACGAGTCGCCGCTGAGGCGGGACGTCGCCGACTGCAGCGGCGGTTGGGGCTGGAACTGCGAGCCGACGCCGAGGGCCACCTTCCGATTCACTGAAGGTCCGGGCGGAGCTGCGCGGCGATCTGGTTCGGCACTCGACGCTCTCGCCGATTCCTCCTGCGGCTCATTCTCCCGGCTCCGTCGTCCCGGCCCGCGGCGCCACGGGGCGCGTGGTACGATCCAGGACTTGGATTCGTGGCGACCCGCCAACCGAGAACTGCCGACGTTGACGCCGGACATTCGCCTCGTCAGCGACAGCGAGCTGGGCTCGTTCTCCTGGCGCTGGCCGGAGACAATCGAGCACTTCGAGCGTGGCTACGCCGCCCTTGTGCGGTTCAAGGGCCGCGAGTTCCGCATCCGGCACGGCATCGGCCGGCGTACGGTGTACGGCCGACCCCGGCTCCACTCGGTGACGTGGGTCGAGAATCGCCCGACAGTCGAGGGAGTGGAGGCAGACGACTTCGCGCGCTCGCAGAGCTTGCTCAGCCTGATCAAGGTGACCAAGCGACACCTGCGACCAACTGACCCGCTTCCCCCCGAGTACTCGGGTTTCACTGTCGGCGTGATGTCCGAGGAGGCGCCCGGGCGGTACAGCCCGCGAAGCCTCGCGGTCAAGATCCGGCTCGATGATATCGAGGGCTGGAGCAGGCATGCGCTACTTTGCTCCGCTGCCTGGGGAAGGCTGCGCTCGGAGCGGCGCCCCCGTTCGTCACTGCCGGCCACAACGGCGCCGGGACCGGGGCCGGAGAAGATCCCGGCGAGGAGCGATGGCCACGCGGTCGCCGCGGCGCTATTGCGACACCGCCCAAAGTTTGAACCCGGTAGCACCGGGAACACCCCGGACTTCACTCCAAACGCGGAAGCCAACGAGCTTGTAAGGACGGATAGGTTCGCTTTTCTCACGGCGGTGCTCTTCGATCAAGGCGTCCCGGCTGAGCGCGCATGGACCGCCCCGTACCTGTTGCGGCAGCGGATGGGACACCTCGAACCCGCACGGATCGCCGGCGATCCGGAGGGCGTCCGGCGCGCGATTCAGATGCAGCCGAAACTGCACCGCTACATCACGAAAATGCCGCGATGGCTCGTCGGCGCAGCGCGAAAGGTGGAGCAGGACTACCACGGCAATGCGCACGCGATCTGGTCGGATCGGCCATCGGCGGTGGAGCTGCAGCGGCGGCTCAGCGAGTTCCACGGAATCGGCCAGAAGAAGGCCGCGATGGCGGTCGAGATCCTCAGTCGCGCCCTGGGCGTACCCATCGACGGCATGGCAGGCAGCGATGTGGCGGTTGACGTGCACGTCCGGCGCGTCTTCCTCCGGTCCCGGATCGCGGATCGGGATGATCGCGACCACATGATCACAGCAGCACGGAAGCTCCACCCTTCCCGACCGGGGGCGCTCGACTTTCCCGCCTGGGACGTAGGGCGCAACTGGTGTCACGCGGGGGCGCCGGACTGCGGTCATTGCCCGCTGACCCATGTATGCCCGAAGGACATTGAACGCGCGGCGGGCGTCACGAGCGCGTAACCAGCCCGGGGACAGCGGCGCGGTCGCCCGCTACGCCCCGGCGGGGTCTGAATCGGGGCTCATTGGCAGCGTCGCCCGATTTGCACCAGACGCAGGCGCCCTGCCGCGAGGGGCGGCTGGGGCGTCGCCCGAGATCTGTCACCGAACGTTGCCACGTGCCTCGACGAGGCGACGCCCCTTGCCCGAGAGTTCGTACACTCCACGACCCACGCGGTGGAACACACCGGAGTGCGAGTCACCCACCTGCGGCGCCCCTCCGGGATGATCGTCGCGCATGCCCTGAAAGATCGCCGTGTAGCCGGATTGCCAAGCCCGATTGTCCAAGCCAAGATACTCACGCACCGCCTTCCGGCTGAACACTCTCCTCCCGTTGGCGCCTGCCAGCGCTGCGGCAGCATCCAGAATCCTGCCTGCGTGTGTGCCCCCACCACCTGCGACCACTCGGCACCCCTGCTCTCCTGCGGCCGGCGTTGGCGACACCGGCACGTCATCGTCGTTGATCGGTCCACCCTGAACGTCGTACAAGTCGAGCTTCTTCTGGGCGATCTCGAAGTCGAGCCGGTCACGGTCGCGGGCCAGCCCTGACATCAGCAGGAGCGCGAGATCGGGATCAGCCATGCCCTCGTCGCATGGCGTGTCCTTCTCGTACTGGCGCTGCTTGTAGGCAAGATCCGATTCCAGCGCCTGCCTGCGCTTCGCCAGGACGTCGAGTTCCAGCTCCACCCGTGCTGCCGACTGCATCGTCGCCCCCTCCCTGGTGATCACGATCCGCCGAGGAGGGGTGGCTTCGACACAAACGCGATCACCTCGCCGCAGCCCAATCGGTTCGAGGACGGACCGGGGCAGTGTCACGACGATCGAGCCGGCAACCTCACGGATCTTCACGATTTCACGCATTCTCGAATGTTGACATATCTGATAGCGAGATTCCAGAGAAGACCCAGCCTCAGGGACCAAGCCCCCGTTTCTCCCGGAGCATGACGTTGTGAGGGATCTACGCACCCGTCCGCCTCGGCCCCGGCCGGGGATCTCGCCCGCCTGGACACCGGTGATTACGCCCGCGTCGCCTCTGCCGCAGCCGAGGCCCGCGCCCCGGCGACGCGCCGGGTCTGCGCCGCCCAATAGCGGGCATTCGAGCGCTCGTGCGCGGCGCGGGCGACCTCTGCCCTTGAGGTCCCGCCGATGGAGGTCGCCTGCCTCAACGAACGCGCCGAGCGGCAAAAGATCGCCACGGT
>JAPOVI010000052.1 GCA_026708265.1 Acidobacteriota bacterium | reverse complement strand
GTGGTGATCGCCACCGATCTGGTCGCCGAGAAGGTGATCGAGCCGGAAGACGCGGTGCGGATGGTCGACCCGGACGCGCTGACGCAGCTCCTCGCGCCGGTCTTCGAGACGGAGGCCTGGGCCGCGCTTCCGGCCGTGACGCGCGGCCTCCCGGCGTCGCCGGGCGCGGCCTGCGGCGAGGTCGTCTTCACCGCCGACGAGGCGGTGCGCTGGGCCGGACAGGGACGGGACGTGCTGCTGGTCCGCAAGGAGACCGTGCCGGACGACATCCACGGCATGCACGTCGCGCGAGGTGTCCTGACGGCGACGGGCGGCATGACGTCGCACGCGGCGGTGGTCGGCCGCCAGATGGGGAAGCCGTCGGTGGTCGGGGCCGGCGAGTTGAACGTCTCGGAATCGCAGCGCGTGGTGACCGTCAACGGACAGCGTTTCGAGCAGGGCGACTACGTGTCGTTCGACGGGCTGACCGGCGAGGTGAAGATCGGCCGGGTGCCGACGCGGCCCAGCGAGATCCTGCAGGTGCTCTCCGGGAAGCTGAGCCAGCGCAAGTCGGACATCTACGGGCGCTTCTCGAAGCTGCTCCGGTGGGCCGACAAGGCGCGCCGCCTCGGGATTCGAGCCAATGCCGACCAGCCGGATCAGGCGGCCACCGCCTACGCCTTCGGCGCCCGCGGCATCGGACTCTGCCGCACCGAGCACATGTTCTTCGGCGAGGAGCGCATCCCGATCGTGCAGCGCATGATCCTGGCCGAGACCGAGGCCGACCGGCGCCTGGCGCTCGACGAGTTGCTGCCGATGCAGCGCGAGGATTTCTACGGCGTCTTCCAGGCGATGAAGGGACAGCCGGTCACCATCCGGCTCATCGACCCGCCGCTGCACGAGTTCCTCCCGAAGCGCGAGGAGTTGATGGTCGAGATCGCTCGCGCGGAGGCGACGGGCGGCGGCGGGCCGCAACTCGAGGAGCGCCGGGCGCTCCTGCGGCGCGTCGAGCAGCTCCACGAGTTCAATCCGATGATGGGCCACCGCGGCGTGCGCTTGGCGATCAGCTATCCGGAGATCGCCGAGATGCAGGCGCGGGCCATCCTGGAGGCGGCCTGCCGGCTGGCGAAGGAGGGGACACGGGTCGTACCGGAGATCATGATCCCGCTCGTGGGCCACGTCGGCGAGTTCCGCGACCAGAAGGCGGTCATCGACCGGGTGGCGGCGGAGACGATGAGCACGGCCGGCGTCAAGGTGAAGTACCTGGTCGGGACGATGATCGAGATCCCGCGCAGCGTGCTCGTCGCCGACGAGATCGCCACCGACGCCGATTTCTTCTCGTTCGGCACCAACGACCTGACGCAGATGGCGTTCGGGTTCTCGCGCGACGACATCGGCAAGTTCCTCAAGGACTACCAGGACCGCGGCATCCTGACCCGCGACCCGTTCGAGACCATCGACACGGAGGGCGTCGGCACGCTGATTCGCATCGGGGTCGAGAAGGGGAAGAGCATCCGGCCGAAGCTGAAGCTCGGCGTCTGCGGGGAGCACGGCGGGGACCCCGCGTCGATCGACTTCTTCGAGGACGCCGGGCTCGACTACGTCAGCGCTTCGCCGTATCGCGTGCCGACCGCACGCCTGGCCGCCGCGCAGGCGGCGCTGGCGCGCCGGTAGCGGGGGCGGGGGCATTGGGCAGGATCCACCGGCTTCCGGCCGGGCTTGCGAACCAGATCGCGGCCGGCGAGGTGGTCGAGCGCCCCGCGTCCGTCGTGAAGGAGCTGGTCGAGAACGCCCTCGACGCCGGCGCGACGCGGATCGCCGTCACCATCGAGGCGGGCGGCAAGGCACTCATCCGCGTCGAGGACGACGGCGAGGGGATGGGCGCCGAGGACGCCGCGCTGGCGCTCGAACGCCATGCGACGAGCAAGCTGGCCGCGGTCGAGGACCTGAGCGCCATTGCGACGCACGGGTTCCGCGGCGAGGCGCTGCCGAGCGTCGCGTCGGTCTCCCGGCTGAAGCTGAGGACGCGCGCGCGCGGTGCGGACCACGGTACCCTGGTCCGGGTGGAAGGCGGCGACGGGGCCGAGGTTCGCGCCGCGGGCGCTCCCGAGGGGACGAGCGTCGAGGTCGCCGATCTCTTCCACAACGTGCCCGCACGCCGGAAGTTCCTCAAGTCCGACGGCACCGAGGCGCGGCAGGTGTCCCGCGTCGTCACGCAGCTCGCCCTGGCGAATCCGGAGATCGGATTCCGCCTGACGAGCGGACGCCGGCAACTGCTCGCCTGCCCGCCGGCGGCGACGCTCGCCGACCGCTTCTTCCAGATCTACGGCGACCGGAGCGACCTCGTCGAGGTGGGACGGGAGGCGGCGGGCATCCGGTTGACCGGCTACGTGGCGGCGCTCGCCGCCCAGGGCTCCGGCAACGCCCCCCAGAACATCTTCGTCAACCGCCGCCCGGTCCGGGATCGCACCTTCGCCCACGCGATCAACCAGGCCTACTCGCGCGCGACGATCAAGCCGCGGCGGCCGGAGGTCCATCTGTTCCTGGACCTGCCGCCGGACCGGGTCGACGTCAACGTCCACCCCACGAAGGCGGAGGTCCGCTTCCTGGAGCAGTCGCTGGTGCACGAGATCCTGCGCCGCGCGCTCCGCGACGCCCTGGGCGAGGCGGAGGGTCCCGAGCTCGGGCTCGGTGCCGCCCCGGGGCCCGGGCCCGAGCCGGTGTCGCAGTCGATTCCGGGCGTCGTGGCGGGCCTGCGCGTGGCGAATCCCTGGGCGGCGGCAGAGCGGCCGAACGGGCGTCCGGACTGGGGGACCCCGGGCGGGGCCGCGGACTGGGCGCCGCCGGGTGGGGCCGCGGATGCCGTGCGGGAGATGCTCGCTCCCGGCGGCCGGCCCGGCGCGGACGGCCCCGGTGCCGCGGACGGGCAGGATGGCGCGGACGCGCAGGGCGGTGCCCATCCCGGGGACGGTGCGCCTTCCACCGGCGGTGCCGGAGGGGCGCTCGTTGCGCTGGGACAGCTCCGCGATACGTTCATCATCGCGGTCGACAACGACGGCGTCGTGTTCGTCGACCAGCACGTCGCGCACGAGCGGATTCTCTTCGAGCAGGTGATGGCGCGGCTGAGCGCCGGGCGCCTCGAGAGCCAGCGCCTGCTCGAGCCGCTCCTCGTCGAGCTGCCGCCCCCTCTCCGGGCCGCCCTCGAGACCCACGGCGACGAGCTGGCCCGGCTCGGCTTCGAGGTGGAGCCGTTCGGCGGCGCCAGCGTCCGCGTGGCGGCCACCCCCGCGCTGCTGCCGCGGACCGCCTGTGCGGGCGCGGTCCGCGAGCTGGCGGGGGACCTGGACCGCCTGGAGCGCGACGCCGGGGTCGACGAGGCGCTCCGCCGCATCGCGGCGACCACGGCGTGCCACGCCGCGGTCAAGGCGAACGATCGCCTGACGGCGGAGAAGATGACGTACATTCTGGCGGAGCTCCGCCGCACGGCCTACTCCACCGTCTGCCCGCACGGGCGCCCCGTGATGCTGCGGGTGACGCGAGAGGAGCTCGAGCGGCGCTTCGAGCGTGTCTGACGGTCGCGGCAGCGCTGGCCCAGGCGCGCGGCAGCGCTGGCCCGACCGGGGCCCGCGGGGTGCGGAACGCCGGCACGGCGGAAATCACCGGCGCGCCCGGGCCGGAGGCACGGAACGCCCGGGAGGAGGTTCCGATGAAGACGGATCGACGCGACTTCCTGCGATGTCTGGCGGCGGCGACAGGTTCCGTCCTCGCCGGAGGGGCCGCACCGGCCGCGGCGCAGAGTCGCTTCCTCTCGGCGGTGAGGCTCGGGGACTTCGAGCTGTACTACGAGGTCCATGGCTCGGGCCGGCCGGTGGTCTTCGCGCACGGGGCGGGCGGCACCCACCTGAGCTGGTGGCAGCAGGTCCCGGTGCTGGCCGAGCACGTGCAGTGCATCACGTTCGACCACCGCGGGTTCGGCTACTCCCGGGACGTCGAGGGTGGCCCCGGGCGCGCGGCGTTCGTGGAGGATCTGCGCGGTCTGCTCGACCACCTCGAGATTGAGAAGGCCTCGCTGGTGGGGCAGTCGATGGGTGGCTGGACGTCGCTCGGGTTCGCCTCGAAGTACCCGGAACGCGTGGAGGCGCTGGTGCTGTGCGACACGCCGGGCGGCTACAGCGATCCGGAGGTCGCGGCGCTGATGGCCGAGCGACCGGCCGAGGTCGGAGCGTTCGCCGCTTCGTTCGCCGAGCGCGAGCCGCTGCTGGCCTTCCTCTACCGGGAGATCCAGCGCTCGACCCTCGACCGGACGCCGGAAGGTGCACCGCGGTCGATCGGCGGCCTGCTCGAGGCGACCACCGACATCGGCCCCGTGGTGGAGCACGGGATCCCGACGCTCTTCATCGTCGGCGAGGAGGACTCGATCTTCCCGCCGGCCGCGCTGCGGGCCGTGCACCGGAGGATGCCGGGCTCGGAGTTCGCGCTCGTGGAGGGCGCGGGGCATTCGGTCTACTTCGAGAAGCCCAACGTGTTCAACCACCTCCTGCTCGACTTCCTCCGACGGCACGTGCTGGAGGCGAACGGTTGACGTGTTCAACGGGAGGCCCGCGGTTGAGGCACTGCGACCGGGAGGGCTGACGACGCCGCGAGGCTTGCGGCCGGTCGCTCGGGCAGCGAGTTCCGGCATGGAGCGGCCGAGACCAGGAACAGCAACAAGGGAGTCAGACATGGCAGGGCGCGAGTCGCGGATCGCCGGCATCGTCGTGCTTGGAATCCTGGCCGCGGCGGTTGCCGCGGCGGGGCAGACCGACAACGGGGAGTGGCGGAGCTACGGGGGCGACATCGCGAACACCCGGTATGCGCCGCTGGATCGGATCACGGCCGAGAACTTCAACGACCTGGAGGTGGCGTGGCGCCTGCGGACGGCCAACTTCGGCCCGGAGCCCGAGTACAACTTCCAGTCGACGCCGCTGATGGTGGACGGGGTGATCTACACCACGGCGGGCCTGCGCCGGGCCGCGGTCGCGGCCGACGCGGGGACGGGCGAGCTGCTCTGGATGCACCGCCTCGACGAGGGGGAGCGGGCCGAGGTGGCGCCGCGCCGGCGGTCGGGGCGCGGCCTGGCCTACCGGGACGACGGCGGCGACGGGCAGATCTTCTACGTGACGCCGGGCTACCGGCTGGTCGGCCTGAACGCGAAGACGGGGGAGCGCCTCGCGGACTTCGGCGAGGACGGCATCGTCGACCTGATGCAGAACATGGATCAGGAGATCGACC
>JAPOVI010000106.1 GCA_026708265.1 Acidobacteriota bacterium | reverse complement strand
CCCAGGAGCTTGCGCCGCGGCACGCACTCCGTTGGCGTTCTGCGGCGCAAGCTCCTAGCGCCGCCAACCCGTCGCAGGCTCCGGGTCGGCCCCAGCCCCCACCGTCCCAGGAGCTTGCGCCGCAGAACGCACTCTCCGTTGGCTTTCTGCGGCGCAAGCTCCTAGAATGCCCGCATGAGCGACGGCTACGGGATGGACATCCGGATCCGGTGCCAGCGGTGCGGCGAGCAGATGGACCTGCGCGATCCCGGTCCCGGGCAGCCGTGGCCTCCGCAGCAGTTCTGGAAGTGTCCGGCCTGCGGGCGCAATTTCTGGACCACCTACCCACCGCCGAAGAAGCCGAAGGCCGCGCCGAAGCCGGCCGCGCCGTCCGCCTGAGGCCGAACGAGCGGGCTTGACTTCTCGTACGGTCCCGTCCTATGCTGTCCCCCTTTCGAGCCGAGGGTTCTGTCTTCCCCCGGGCATCATGCGGGCAGACGACGCGCAAGCGTAGGCCCGTCGCTGTCAGACGAGCGTCGAAACGGCGCACGCGGCTCACAGGAACGCGGCTCCCAACGGGGCAGGAGCGGCGGACCACCGGAGGGACGGAATGCCGAGCGGCACCATCGCACGTCTGCTGATTGACAAGGGCTTCGGGTTCATTCGGGACGAGAGCGGGATCGAGCATTTCTTCCACCGCAGCGCCGTCCGAGGCGCAGTCTTCGAGTTGCTTCGCGAAGGCCAGCGCGTCGATTTCACGCCCGAGGAATCGCAGAAGGGCCCGCGCGCGGGCGAGGTGCGCCTGCTCGAAGGCTAGACGGACCGGGCGGGCGCCCCGGAAGCGAATGGGGCCCGGTGGCCCTCCCGGTCTTCAAAATCGGTCGCTCCCCGTCAACGCGGGGGGGCTGGGTTCGACTCCCAGGCGCTTCCGCCAACTTCTCTCCCGGCGGTTCTCACTACCCGTCTGCCGGCGGCGGCTCCAGGAGCGCGTTCACGTCCCGCTCCGTATCGGACGCCACCTGCATGGCGGCGAGTTCCGCCCGGAGCAGCGCCAGGTTGGCGGCGATGGCCGCCGCCGCGAGCAGCGTGTGTACGGCGGTCGGCACCGCCCCCGTGTCGACGCCGGCGCCGATGATGGCGGCCGCCATCGTCAGTCCCATCGCCAGCATCCCGACCGAGAAGACCGGCCGGCGGGCACGCGCCACCGCGGCGTAGAACACGGCCGGCAGGCCCCCCTCGGCCGCCGCCTCCCGGATGGCCCGCCCCTTGCCCAGCAGGTAGAACATCGTCATCGAGTGCGCCAGCAGGGTGACGAGGGTGGCGAAGATGGCGACCGTCGTGTGGCGCAGCAGGTCGTCCGAGCCGGATGCCGCGAAGCCGAGGACGGTGGCGTACCCGAGGCCGCCGAGCCCGATCAGGATGGCCGTGGTCAGGGCGGCGCGCATTGCGTCACGCGGGTTCCGCCGCGGCGGCGGGCGGATCGGCGGCGGCGGCACGCCGCACGCGCTCGACGAGCGTCTGGTACCGGGCCCGCGGGAGGCCCACGCGCCCGAAGCTCTTCGCGCGGTGATGCCGTTCGCCGTGGAAGTCCGAGCCGCCGCTGACGGCCAGGCCGTGCCGGTCGGCGAGCCGCTGGTAGCGGGCCTCGGCCGCCGCGTCGTGGTCGCTGTGGAACGCCTCGATCGCCCCGAGGCCCGATTCGACGAGGCCGGGGATGAGGTCGTCGCGCCGGAGCAGGCCGGGGTGGGCGAGCGAGGCGAGGCCGCCCGCCTCCGACACGAGGCGCACGACCTCCGCCGGCGACGCGCCCCGGCGGGCGACGTAGGCCGGCCCGCCGTCGGCGAGCCAGCGGTCGAACGCCTCCTGCGGCGTGGCGCAGTGGCCGGCCTCGACGAGCGCCCGCGCCACGACGGGGCGGGCGACGGCGCGCCCGGCCGCCGAGGCCTTCTCGATGAGCCGCTCGATGGGGATCGGCACGGCGAGGGCGGCGAGCTTCTCCCCCATCTCTCGCGCGCGCCGCACGCGGTCCTGCTGCTGGTCGGCCAGGAAGCGGTCCAGGCGGGCCGGCGCCGGATCGAGGAAGTAGCCCAGCATGTGGACGTCCCGGCCGTCGGCGACGGCGGTGATCTCGATGCCGGGAAGCAGCTCGATGCCGCACCCGGCCGCGGCCGCCGCCGCCTCCGGCACCCCGGCCATCGTGTCGTGGTCCGTGACGCTCATCGTGCGGATGCCGGCCGCGTGGGCGCGGTCGACGAGGGCGGCGGGGGCGAGGGTGCCGTCCGACGCCGTGGTGTGCATGTGAAGGTCGATCATGGCGTCGGCGGCGCGCGCGTGGCGTCGCGGGCGGTGGGCGGGGTCGGTCAGGTGTCGGCGCGGTGGGCGCGCGCCTTGGCCTTGGACCGCGCGCGGGACTGGCGCGCCGCGAGGGAGCGGTACTCGCGGATGAGGAGCTCGAGGTGCTCGCGCTCCTCGTCGGCGAACTCCAGGAAGATGCGCTTGCCCTCCGAGTCCTCGAAGCGCTCGCCGTAGCGCTTGAAGAAGCGGTGCGAGCCGCGCTCGCAGCGGATGCCGATGCGCAGCGCCTGCCGGTCGTCCGCGCCCTTGTCGAGCTCCTCCGCCCCGGCCGCGAAGAGGCCACTCGCCGCCCCCTTGAAGAAGAGGAACGTCGGCCGCGACTCCAGCTCCGGGTCCTCGGCGAGGAGCTCGGCGTAGCGCGCCTCCAGCTTCCCCAGGTGCTCCTGCTCCTCGGCGGCCAGCTTGCGGAAGACGCGGCGGCCGCGCGCGTCCTTCGTGATGCGCGCGGCGCGGGAGTAGAAGTCCAGCCCGCTCCGTTCCGTCTGGATTGCGATCCGCAGGGCGTCGCGCGCGAAGAGCCGCTCCACCGGCACTTCCCCCGCGGCCCGGCGGCGGCCCGTCCGGCACTCGTCGCAGCGCCCGTAGATCTGCACCACGCTCTGCCCGATGGCGAACCCGCGGACGTCGGCGATCTCCTCGATGAGCGCCTCGACGTCGGACGACAGGAACTCGGACGAACGGTTGCAGCCCTTGCAGATCAGGTGGAAGTGCCGCGGGTGGCGGTAGGAGTGCTCGAAGCGGGTCCGGCCGTCGCCGAAGTCGACCTTGCGGGCGATGCCGGCGTCGGCCATCCACTGCAGCGTGCGGTAGACGGTGGCGCGGCTGCTCTTGTGGCCCTCGCGACGCAACACGTCGACGAGGTCGTCGGCGCTCAGGTGGCCTTCCTGGCGCAGGAAGACGTTGACGATCAGGTCTCGCTTGCTCGAGCGCTTGCCGCCCGCCGGGCGCAGGCGATCGACGAACGCGGATGGCGCTTCCATGGCGGTCACCGCGCGAGCGCGCCCTCACGGGCGCGTTGGGAGTCTGCGCGCGAGAGAGGCGCTCGCATCGCCGGTTCTGCGGTGCAGACTCCGAGCGGGCAGGGCCGGCCGGCGCGATCGGCCCGGCCGCGCGGACTCACGTGCCGAACGACTGACCGCACCCGCACGTCGACTTGGCGTTGGGGTTCTTGATGGTGAACCCGCCGCCCATCAGGTTGTCGACGAAGTCGACCTCGGCCCCGCTGAGGTAGCGGATGCTGATGGGATCGACGAACAGCGTGACGCCGTTCGACTGGAAGACCTTGTCGGCCTGGGCATCGCCGGCGCCCTCTTCGATCATCAGCCCGTACTGGAACCCCGAGCACCCGCCGCCCTGCACGAACACGCGGAGCCCGGCTTCGGACTTCTGCTCTTCGGCCAGGAGCGCGTTGATCTTCGATGCGGCCGCCTCCGTCACCAGAATCGGCCCCGCCGCCGTAGCCGTCATCGTCTCAGGCACTGTCGCTTGTCTCCCCACGTACGACGAGCGGGAGCCTACCGGTGCAGTCCCGCGCTGTTGACGTGCTCCGACACCACGGATCGCACGCCGCTCAACTCCCCGCGAAGCTCCGAAATCTCCCGGCCGTTGAAGTAGCCGAACACCGCGGCGAGGACGGCGGCTACGGCACCGATGGTCGCAACGACATCCATGAGCCTTACGCGCACCGCCTGAGCCTCCTCCGTCCCGCCAGCCCGAGCGGGAGTACGTCTTGCGGTCCAACTGCCTCGATTGTACAGCAGAACCCGTGCCACGGCGGACGGGCCACACCATGCGACTCGCCGGAGGGGTGGTCAGCGCCCCGCACGGCCGGACCCGGCGTCGCGGGACTCCCAGAGCAGGACTCGGGTATCCGCACTCTCGCGAATGCGCCGGGGGAGGTCACGGCGCAGCGCGTGCCCCGCGCGGGCGTTCATGCGCAGGTAGATGCCTATCCCGCTGGTCTCGAGACCCGCCTCGAACTCCTCCGCCGGGAACGCGAAGCGGTTGACGTGGCCCCCGCCGGTGGTGGCCTCGACCGTCCCCTTTCCGTGCTCCGCGTGGATGCGGACGCTGCGGTACAGCGAAGCTGCGATGGCCCGGGCCGCGCGCTCTCCCAGGGCCTCCGGATCGATCCGGAAGCGCTCGGGCACCCCCGCGAGGTAGCGTCCGGCGTCATCTGCGAACCGGCGCCTGGAGAGCTTCCAGATTCCTGCGATCACATTGGCGTACTGGTGCGTCAAACAGTTGGCGGCGACCGCGAGTGCGCCCGGGTCGGAGTGTGCGGCCGTCGCCATGTCGAAGACGTCGCGGACCGGGCTTCGCTCCGCCCGCTCGAGCTTGCCCCGGAGGATCTGCGCGCTGTCGAGAACCACGGCCGCCGTCCCGTCGACGAAGGCCGGCCGCTGCCCGCCGGCGGGCTCCGGCTGAAGGCGGGAGATGTCGAGGGCGCTCTCCTTCAGCGACGGATGGGCCGGGAACCTCACCTTCAAGTGCCGGGCGGGGTTGCGGATCGACGGCTCCGGGCGTCCTCCCAGTCGTGCCGCCAGGGCCTCGAGCTCGTTGCCCGCGGGCTCGAGCAGCGCGTCGACGTCGACCCCCGGGCCGACGGTCAGATCGATATCGAAGCTCGTCCGGTGACCCCAGCGGGCTGCGAGGATCGTGCCGCCACCGAAGCGCCACTCGTGGGGTGCACCCGGGAGGGCATCGAACGCCCTGCGAAGGGACGCCCGGCACTCCCGCCACAGGGTGGCCGCGGGCTCGCTCAGGGTGAGGTACTCGGGCTCGTGCCCGCTCATCTCCGGGCCCATTGGTTTATCTCTCGGATGCGCTCCGCCCACGCGAACTCGGCCCGGTGCATGGCGGCCACGAGCTGGCGGATGGTGTACGCCCTCTCGGCCCAGGCCACAATGATGTCGGCGAGCTCAGCCTCCGAGGTCCAGGTCCAGATGAGGGAACGCTGGCGACTCGTCGGCGCGGGCGCGCGCACGGCTTCGTAGAACTCCCGACTGGTGGGGTGGCGGTGCCAGCCCGCGCAGCTCTTGGTGAGGAGGGTCTGCACGGCTCTGGAGTCGGGACCGGTGTCGGCCGGGTCGAGGCCCGGCCGCAGCCGTTGCACCTCTTCGGCACTGGGGTACTCGTCGCCGAAGTCTGCGGCAGGTCTGAGCGCGCAGCGGGGAAACGGGTCCTCCCACTGCGCACGGTACTCCCCCTGGCTCAGCGTTCGGTGCTCGCCTTCGGGCGCGGGCGTGGTGGCCATTGGGAACGAGTGTAGCCGCGGCAAGCCCCGGCGGAGGGATGCCGCCGGGCTCTGCGGTGGCACCGCGCCAGGCTCCAGGCCGAGGGCGCAGCGGGGACTTTGCCGGGCGCGCCGCGGCGGGCGATACTGGCAGGCGTGACCCGCGAAGAGCTGCTCGCCGTTGCCGAGCCCCGCTGGCGCGCCGTGCGGGCGCGGCGGGCCGACCTGGGGGGAGCGGTCGACCTGCAGCGCGTGCTCGTCACCCGCGGCCTCGACCTGGGGGCGGCTCTCGACCGGCAGCCGCTGCCGGTTGCGCCCCGCCCCGCCGGCGCGCTGGCGGCGCGGCTCGCGGCGGGCGAGCCGGTCGGGCTCGACGAAGGGGTCGAGGTCGACGCGGCGCTCCTCGGTCCCTACCTGCTGGGCTTCTGCGACGACCTCGCGGCGGGCGGGGCGGGTGCGCCGGCGCGGCACCTGCGGGAGGTCCTCGAGCGCGGGGAGATCGACGTCGGATCGCTGCTCGCGGCATCGCTCGGGCGGCGGCAGGCGGCCATCCGGACGCGGGCCGTCCACGTCGGCGTGTCCCCGGACCTGACGTGGGTGGTGGCCGAGATGGCGGTGGGGCCGCTCGCCTGCCGCCTCCGGCGGCACGTGCTGGCGGCGGCGGACGCCGATCCCGAGCGGGCCGCGGCGGACGCCGATCCCGAGCTGGCGGCGGCGCTTCGGGACTGGGGGCGCGGGTACTGCCCGGCGTGCGGCTCGTGGCCGGCTCTGGCGGAGCTGGGGGAAGGAAACGGGAGCGGCGGCCGGCGCCTGCGCTGCTCGTTCTGCGGCGCCGGCTGGCCCTGTGCGCCGGGCGCGTGCATCTACTGCGGCGCGGGCGGCGAGGGCCTGCTCGCCGCGGCGGGCGCCAGCGAGGCGCAGCGGGCGGAGCTCTGCCGGTCGTGCGGCGGCTACCTGAAGTGCGTGGCGGGCGGGGCGCCGGCGCCGTTCGAGCTGCTGCCGGTGGTCGACCTCGAGACGAGCGACCTCGACGCCGGCGCCATGGAGCGCGGCTACGGGCGCCCGTCGATGCGGGAGACGGACGCGCCGGCCCCGCCGTGCCCGCCCGCCGGCGAAGCGGACAACCCGCCGCCCGGATGACGGACCCGGCGGCACCGATGGACCCGGCGGCACCGATGATCCGACTCGTCATCCCGTTGCTCGTCTGCTGCACCGCGCTCGCCGGCACCGCCCTCGCCGGAGCGGCGGGCGCCGCGCAGGACGCGGAACCGGCCCGCGACCGGGCGCCGCACGGGCGGCTCTTCCCGCCCGAGGACCTCGGCCTGCTCGAGGGCCCGGACCGCGACGCGTGGCAGCAGCCGGAACGGATCATGGACCTGCTGCGGATTGCGGACGGTGCGACGGTGGCCGACATCGGGGCGGGGGGCGGCTGGTTCACGGTGCGCCTGGCGCGGCGCGTCGGCCCCAACGGGCTGGTCTACGCCGAGGACATTCAGCCCCAGATGCTGGAGTCGATCAACCGCCGCGTGCGCCGCGAGGGCCTGACCAACGTCCGGACCATCCACGGCACGCCGACCGATCCGCTGCTGCCGTCGCCGGTCGACGCGGTGCTGATCGTCGACGTCTACCCCGCCGTGGCGGTCGAGGACCGCATCACCCTGCTCCGCAACCTCGTGCCGCTGCTCGCCCCGGGCGGGCGGGTCGGCATCGTCGACTTCAAGCTCGACGGCGGGGGGCCGGGGCCGCCGCTGGCGGAGCGCGTCGAGCCCGAGGCGGTGGTGCGGGACGCGCGGGCGGCCGGCCTGCGCCTGCGCGAGCGCGAGGATCTGCGCTACCAGTACGTGCTGGTGTTCGTCGCCGGCGCGGCGCGATGACCCGGGCCCGCGGCGACGGCGGGCCCGCGACGATCCGCGCGACCGGAACGCGGCGCCCCGCTCGGGCGGCGACCGATCTCTCGCGCTCATGACCGCGGCCCTCACCATCGCCGGCAGCGACTCCAGCGGGGGCGCCGGCATCCAGGCCGACCTCAGGACCTTCGCCGCGCACGGCGTCCACGGCCTGTGCGCGGTAACCGCGGTCACGGCCCAGGACGCCGGGGGCGTGACCGCCTGCCACGCCGTGCCGGCGGAGGTCGTCGAGGCGCAGATCGCGGCCGCGACGGCCGGTCCCGGCGTGGCCGCGGTGAAGACCGGCATGCTGGCCACGGCGGCCATCGTCGACGTCGTGGCCGCCGCCGCGGGGCGGCTGGCGCTCCCCCGCCTGGTCGTCGACCCGGTGCTCCGGAGCGGGCTCGGCGACCGCCTGCTCGACGACGACGCGATCGAGCTCCTCGTGCGCAAGCTCCTGCCGCGGGCCGACGTCGTCACCCCGAACCGGGAGGAGGCGGAGCGGCTGGCGGGCATGCCGATCGCGTCGCCGGCGGATGCGCGCGACGCGGCGCGGCGCATCCACGGCCTCGGCCCGCGGGCCGTCGTCGTCACCGGGGGGCACCTCGCAGAGGATGCCGGGCACGCCGTCGACGTGCTGTTCGACGGGAGCGACGTCGTCGAGCTGCGCGCGCGGCGCGTCACCGGATTGACGGTCCACGGTACCGGCTGCACGTTCGCGGCCGCGGTCGCCGCCGCGCTCGCCCACGGCCGGCCGGTGGCCGAGGCGGCGGCCGACGCCCAGCGCTTCGTCGCCAGCGCGCTCCGCGACGCCGTCGCGGCGGGCCCGGCCGGCCGGGTGCTGGACCCCTTCCGGCGGGCAGAGCGGCGCGGCTCCTGAACCGCCGAGGGGAGCGGCCGCGCTCGCAGTTGCGGTCGTTCGCGGCGATAATCGTCGCGTGGTCGGCCCCACACGCTTGCCGTCCCCGGACGCGGCCCGGGAGAACCTGCGGCCAGGCGAAGCGACGGGCTCCCGGTATGCGCTACCAGGCTGACGAGAAGCCTCCCGCCTCCCTCGCGCTCGGCTGCGGCCTGCAGCACGTCATTCTGGGGCTGGCCAGCATCGTCCTGATCCCCACGATCGTGATCCGGGCCGCCGGCGGGACCGACGCCTACCTCTCCTGGGCCGTGTTCAGCGCGGTCGGCGTCAGCGGCATCGTCACTGCGCTGCAGGCGGTGAGGCTCGGCCGGGTCGGCGCGGGATACGTGCTCACGATGGGCCCCGCGGTGGCCTTCATCGGGGTCTGCGCCGCCGCCCTGGCCGAGGGCGGGCCGTCCCTGCTGGCGACCCTGGTCGTCGCGTCGGCGCTGGTCACCATCGTCGTCTCCCTGCGGCTGGCGTTGTTCCGGCGGCTGCTGACGCCGACCATCGTCGGCACCGTCAACATGCTGGTGCCGGCCACCGTCCTGCCGGTCGTCTTCGGCCGGCTGACCGCGGTGCCGCCCGGCACGGGGGCGCTCGGCGCGCCCCTCGCCGCGCTGGCGACGATTCTCGTCATCAGCGGCATCTCCCTGAAGGGGGGTGCGACGCTGCGCCTGTGGGCTCCGCTCATCGGGGTCGTCGCCGGAACCGGCGTCGCCGGCGCGCTGGGACTCTACGACCCCGAGCGCGTCGTCCGGGCTCCCTGGATCGGTCTGCCGCAGGGCGCCTGGCCCGGCGTCGAGCTCGAGCTCGGCCCGGGTTTCGTGGCGCTGCTGCCCGCCTTCGTGTTCGTGGCCGTCATCGGCGCCATCCAGACGATCACGGGCGCCGTCTCCATCCAGCGCGTGTCGTGGCGGCGACCCCGGGCGGTGGACTACCGGGCGGTGGAGGGAGCGGTGGCGGCGGACGGCGTCGGCAAGCTGCTGTCGGGCGTCGCCGGCATCATGCCGACCCAGACCATCGGCGTCAGCGTTCCGACGGTGGAGCTGACGGGGGTCGCGGCGCGCCGCGCGGGCATCGCCGCCGGCGGCCTCCTGATCGCGCTGGCGTTCCTGCCCAAGCTGCTCGCCGCGGTCCTGGCGATACCCAGCCCGGTTGCCGTCGCCTATTTGACGGTGGTGCTGGCAATGGCCTTCGCGCGCGGGATGACGGAGGTCGTGCAGGGCGGGATCGACTACCGCAAGGGGCTGATTGCGGGGGTCTCCTTCTGGATCGGCGTTGGTTGCCAGAACGGCCTGATATTCCCCGATCTGCTGGCCGAGCTCGCGGGCGGCCTGCTGCAGAACGGCATCACCGCCGGCGCTCTCGTGGCCATCCTCCTGACCCTGTTCGTGGAAGCGACGGCCCCGCGGCGCCGGCGCATCGAGGTGGCCCTCGACCTGGCCGTGTTGCCGAAGATCAGGGAGTTTCTGGCCGCGTTCGCGTCCCGCAGCGGCTGGGGTGAGAAGATGATCGACCGGCTGGACGCGGCCACCGAGGAGACGCTGCTGACGCTGATCGGGCAGGACGAGGGCCGGGAGGAGCGCGAGCGGCGCCGCCTGCTGCTGCAGGCCCGCAAGGAGGCCGGCGGCGCCGTCCTCGAGTTCGTCGCCGCGGCCGGCGAGGAGAACCTGCAGGACCGGATGGGACTGCTGGCGGAACGGCCCGACGACGTGCTGGCGGAGCGCGAGGTCTCGCTGCGCCTGCTGCGTCACATCGCGTCGTCGGTCCGCCACCAGCAGTTCCACGACTCCGACATCGTGACCGTGCACGTGGAAGTCCCGGGGGCGGACCGTGCCGGACGTTGAGGCCACCGCGGGGACGCCGACATGTTGACGGTGCGCGTGGAAGTCCCGGAGATGGACCGTGCCGGACGTTGACCGCTCTGCGGGCCGGAGGGGGCTGGGCCTACGCCTCGCGGCGGGGCCGGCCGCGTTCGCCGCCGTTCGCGCCGCGCCGCTCGTCGGTCTCGCGCCGGATGCGCACTTCGCCGTCAGCGCCTTCGCCTGGGTCCTGGCGTGGTGGGCCACGAGGCCGGTGCCCTGGGCCGTCACCAGCTTCCTGCCGTTCGTGCTCCTGCCCCTCGGCGGGGGGATGTCGGTCGCCGACGTGGCCGCCCGCTACGGCCACGTCATCCTGCCCTACCTGGCGGGCGTCATGCTGTTCGGGCACGCGGTCGCCAAGCACGGCCTGGCCCGGCGGATCGCCCTCGGCGCGCTGTGCCTGCCGGGGGTGGCGCGCTCCGGGGGCGGCCTCCTGCTGGCGATCATGACGGTGTCCGCGGTGCTGTCCGCGGTGGTCAGCGACCTCGCGGTGGCCGTGATGATGACGCCGATCGCGCTCTCCATCGCCCGCTCGGTGTCGCCGGGGGCCGGGCGCATGGCGGCGGCGGCGTGCCTGGCCGTCCTCTACGGCACGACCGTGGGGGGCATGGCGACCCCGGCGGGCGCCATCTACAACCCGGTGACCCTGGCCCTGCTGGAACGGTTGACCGCCTACAGCGTCACCTTCACGCAGTGGATGTCGACCGGCGTCGTGCTCACCGCGGTCCACCTCCCGCTGTGCTACGGCGTGCTGAAGCTCATGCTGCCGCCGGAGGTGCAGGCCATTCCCGACCGCGCCCGCTTCCGGCGGGAGCTGGCGCGGCTGGGCCCGATGGGCCGGGGCGAGAAGAACGTCCTGTTCGTGCTGGTCGTGATGCTGGTGCTCTGGATCCTCCCGACGTTCGTCACCATCGGGTTCCTCGACATCTGGTACGTGCCCCCGGTGGCCATGGTGCTGCTCTTCGCGCTGCCGGTGGACGCGAAGCGCGGAAAGGCGACCCTGGAAGCGGCGGACGTCCAGCAGGGCATCGGATGGAACGTGCTGTTCCTGGTGCTCGGCGGGATGGCCATGGCCGACGTGCTGGCCCGCGTGGGGGTGACCGACTGGCTGGCCGCCCTGCTCACGGGCAACGTCACCGCGGGGGCGCTGCCGTGGCTGGCGGGCTTGGCGACGCCGCTCCTGACGCAGTTGGCCAACGGGCCGGCCGCGACGGTGGCGATCTCCACGACGCTCTATCCGATCGCCGACGCCCTCGGCTACAACGCCGCGGTCCTCGCCCGCATCATCGCCGGCACCGCCGACGCGGTGACGCTCCCCTGGGCCAGCGGCGTCGTGGCCGTGACGTTCGCCTCCGGCGCCGTCGGGCTCGGCACGATGTTCCGCGTCGGCGTCGTCGTCACGATTTTGACGTCGATCGTCGTGGTTGTGCTGAGCACGATCCTCGTGCCCGCCCTGCAGGCGTTCGCGGTGGGCTGACGGCGTCCGGCCGGGGTGAGAAGCGCGGTCGCCGATCGGCGGCCGCCGGCCCGGGGGGCGCGTCTCCGTCAGTCGCCGCGCCGCTGAACCAGCGCGGTCAGTACCGTCTGGACGGTCGATTCGAGGGAGTCGAGCCGGCCCGACAGGCGGTCCATCTGGCTCGACAGATGATCGATCCGGCTCGACAGCCGCGCCTCGACGCGCGTCGTCTGCCAGGCGTTGAAGAGGACGCCCGCCGCCGCGAAGAAGGACGCGGCGGCGGTGAGCAATGCAAGGGCGTCCAAGTGTTCGAGTCTACCTCACCTGAAGGCACGCGAACGAGCCGCTCGGGGACAGTGCCGCGAATCGGAAGAACGGCGCACGTCGTCCCCCGAACGACCGCGGGCCAGCCGCTCCGGCAGGCCGGTCGGGGGCGGCTGCTATACTCGACGGTGATGGTCGAGGGCGCGTTTGCGGTCACGACGGCGCCGCTCGAGCCGGGGCGGCTGGCGGCGATCGTGACCGCCGCGTTCGACGGCAGCGGGCCGGGGGCGGGGGCCGTGGCGTCGTTCGTCGGCACGGTCCGCGACCGGAACCAGGGGCGGCGGGTGGACCGGCTGGAGTACGAGGCCTACGAGCCGCTGGCGGTCAAGGCCTTCGAGCGGATCGCGGCCGAGGCCGGGGAGCGCTGGCCGGACGCGCGCCTGGCCATCCACCACCGGCTGGGACGGCTGGCCGTCGGCGAGGCGAGCGTCGCGATCGCCGCCGCGTCGCCCCACCGCGCCGAGGCGTTCGCGGCGTGCCGCTACGCCATCGAGCGCATCAAGCAGATCGCCCCCATCTGGAAGCACGAGTACTTCGAGGGCGGCGACGTCTGGATCGAGGGGGCGACCGCCGACCCCGACGACGCCGAGGCGCGCGAGACCGCCGTCCGACGCGCATGCGCGTGACGGTCCGCCTGTTCGCCCGCCTGCGGGAGATTGCCGGCGCCGAGACCCTGGTGCGCGAGCTGCCGCCGGGCACGACGGCCGGCGGCCTGTGGGACGACCTGGCGCGCGAGTTCCCGGAGCTGGCCGAGTACCGGAGCGCCGTGTCCACCGCGGTGAACGAAGAGTACGCCCGCATGGACGCGGCCATCGCCGAAGGGGACGAGATCGCCTTTCTGCCGCCCGTGTCAGGTGGTTGACACCCGGCGGTTGCAGCTCGGCGGTTGCAGCCCGTCGGCTGAAGCCCGGTCGTTGGAGCGTCGAAGGATTGACGCTCGGGACGAGCCCGAAAGCCCGGGAAAGGAGCCGGGCTGGGGCCGGAGCCCCCTTGTGGCGGGCGGCGGCAGGCGCGGCGGGTGAACCATGTTCGAGAAGCTGCAGGCGATCGAGGAGCGCTACGACCGGCTGCTGGCGCTCATCGCCACCCCCGAGGTGCAGGCGGACCAGGACGAGTACCGCACGCACACGCGCGCGCTGGCGGAGATCGAGCCGCTGGTCGACCGCTTCCGCGAGTACAAGTCGGTGGTGACGGAGGCGGCGGAGGCGACCGAGCTCCTCGACGGGGACGACGCCGACCTCCGGGAGCTGGCCGCGCAGGAAGTGGAGGCGCTGAACGGTCGCCGCGAGGAGCTGGAGGCGGCCATCCGGGTCCTGCTGCTGCCGCGCGACCCGAACGACGAGAAGAACGTCGTGCTGGAGATCCGCGCCGGCACCGGAGGCGACGAGGCGGGGCTCTTCGCCGGCGACCTGTTCCGGATGTACAAGCGCTACGCCGAGGGCGAGGGCTGGCGGGTGGAGCTGCTTTCGCTCCACGAGACGGGCGTGGGGGCGATCAAGGAGGTCATCGCGCTCATCGAGGGCCGCCGCGTCTACAGCCGGCTGAAGTACGAGAGCGGCGTGCACCGGGTGCAGCGGGTGCCCGCCACCGAGGCGAGCGGCCGCATCCACACGTCGACGGCCACGGTCGCGGTGCTGCCGGAGGCGGAGGAGGTCGACATCCGCATCGAGCCCAAGGAGCTGCGCATCGACACCTTCTGCTCCAGCGGGCCGGGCGGCCAGAGCGTCAACACGACGTACTCGGCGGTCCGCATCACGCACCTGCCGACCGGGCTCGTCGTCTCGCAGCAGGACGAGAAGTCGCAGATCAAGAACAAGGCGAAGGCGATGAAGGTGCTCCGCTCGCGGCTCTACGACCTCGAGCGGCAGCGCCAGCAGGACGAGATCGCCGAGGACCGCCGCGGGCAGGTGGGCACCGGCGAGCGTTCCGAGAAGATCCGCACCTACAACTTCCCGCAGAACCGGCTGACCGACCATCGCATCGGGTTCACGACGCACAAGCTGCCCGCGGTGCTCGATGGGGCGCTCGGCGAGATCGTCGAGACGCTGGCCACCCACTACCAGTCGGAGAAGCTGAAGGCGGCCGAGGCCAAGACCTCCGCATGACCGTCCTCGACGAGGTGCGGGCGGCGCATCGGCGACTGGTCACGGCGGGCGTCGGCCCCGACAACGCCGCCAGCGACGCGGAGGTGCTGGCGCGCCACGCGCTCGGCTGGGACCGGGCCACCTATCTCAGCCGGCGCCGGGAGCCGCCGCCGGACCGCTTCGCGGCGGACTACCGCGCGCTGGTGGGGCGGCGGGCCGGGCGCGAGCCGGTCTCCGCCATCACGGGGCGGCGCGAGTTCTGGGGCCTGACGTTCGAGGTGGGGCCCGCGGTGCTGACGCCGCGGCCCGAGACCGAGCTGATCGTCGAGTGGTCGCTGCGCCTCGTCGCGGCGCGGCGGGGAGCGGCGCTCCGGATCATCGACGTCGGCACGGGGTCGGGTTGCCTGGCCGTGGCCCTGGCCCACGAGCTGCCGGCGGCGCGCGTCGTCGGCACCGACCTCTCCCCTGCCGCGATCGCCGTGGCCCGGCGCAACGCCCGCGCGAACGGCGTCGCGGAGCGGATCCGCTGGGTGGTGGCGTCGCTCCTCGACGGGTTCCGCGCCGCCGCGCCGACCGGACGCGGGGGCGGCGACGCGCAGGCGGGCGGCGACGGGGCGGGCGGCGACGGGGCGGGCGGTCGGGGCTGGGACCTCATCGTCGCCAACCTGCCCTACGTCCCGTCGGCGGCGACGAGGGTGCTCAGCCCGGAGGTGCGCGACCACGAGCCGTGGCTGGCCCTCGACGGGGGCCGCGACGGCCTCGACCCCCTGCGGGCGCTCGTCGACGCCGCGCCGGCGCACCTGACCGCGGGGGGGCACCTCGTGGTCGAGTTCGGGGCCGGGCAGGAGGATACGGTGCGCGCGCTCGTCGCGGCCGCGCCGGCGCTCACGCTGCTCGACGTGGCCGGCGACCTGGCCGGCATCCCCCGCGCGGCGGCCATTCGCCTGGAGCTGACCGCAGGCTGACCGGGCGCCGACCGGGAGCCGACATGGAAGACTGCCTGTTCTGCCGCATCGCCGACGGCTCGATCCCCGCCCGCAAGGCCTACGAGGACGACGCGCTGGTGGCCTTCCACGACCTCAACCCGCAGGCGCCGGTCCACGTCCTCGTGATCCCGCGCAAGCACATCGCGACCGTCAACGATCTGACGGCGGAGGACGATGCCACGGTCGGCGCGATGGTGCGCCGGGCGGCGGCGATCGCGCGCGACCTCGGCCACGCCGACGCCGGCTATCGGACGGTCTTCAACTGCAACGCGGCGGCGGGCCAGACCGTCTTCCACATCCACCTGCACCTCCTGGCAGGCCGCGACCTGACCTGGCCGCCGGGGTAGCGCGTTCTGCGGCGCAAGCTCCCGGCCCCAGGAGATCGGCCGGGGCGGAGGCGCGCAGGTCGGCGGGGCCGGTGTCAGGTGGACTTCCTGCCGCGGTCCGACAGCAGGATATTGTCGATGCGGGTGTTCACGGCCGCGATTTGCGCGGTCAGGTCGCGACGGACGCCGTCCACGTCCCGACGCACGCCGTCCACGTCCCGACGCACGCTCTCGACCATCCGCCACACGCCGACCAGCACGCCGACGCCCGTCAGCACGGTCGCAATCACGTCGGAGCTCATTCCTTCAGCCTTGGACGCCGGGTAGATTCCACTACTTCGGGGCAGACGGGGCGCCGGCGGACTGGCGGTCGAGGTGGTCCACCATGTACCGGCGGAGCCCCTCCATCTGGGCGTCCGTCCGTTGCGTGTTGGCGCGGATCTCGCCCGTGATGCGTTGCTCGGCGGCCGCCAGGGCTTCACGCAGCTCGGCTTCCGTGGCCGTCACGGCTTCACGCAGCTCGGCTTCCGTGGCCGTCAGGGCTTCACGCAGCTCGGCTTCGGTGACCGTGAGAGCTTCACGCAGCTCGACTTCCGTGACGAAGACGCCACCGAGCAACCCCAGCGCCAATGTGATCCCGGCCAGCAGTGCCGCCGAGGCGGAGGTCCAGACGGCGGCCTTGTCCCATGCACTGGCGGCGGGAGGGGATGGCTTGGCGGGCGTGTCGGACATCTCGGGTTTCCAGGTCTTCCGGTCGCGTCTCCAGGTCTTCCGGTTGCGAGTCGCGAGCAGCACGACCTTATGTCCAGAGTATCACAGGGTGAGTCCCCTGGCAGGCGACGTAGGAACCGTCTCGGCGCCCGTCGGCACCGTGGCGATCGGCGGGGCCGGCGTCAGGTGGACTTCCTGCCGCCGTCCGACAGCAGGATACTGTCGATGCGGGTGTTCACGGCAGCGATTTGGGCCGTCAGGTCGCGGCGCACGCCGTCCACGTCCCGACGCACGCCGTCCACGCCCCGACGCACGCCGTCCACGCCCCGACGCACGCTCTCGACCATCCGCCACACGCCGAGCAGCACGCCGGCGCCCGTCAGCATCGTCGCAATCACGTCGGGGCTCATTCCTTCAACCTGGCCGCCGGGCAGCGCGCGTAGATTCCACTACTCCGGGGCAGACGGGGCGCCGGCGGCTTGGCGGTCGAGGTGGTTCACCATGTACCGGCGGAGCTCCTCCATTTGGGCGTCCGTGCGTTGCGCGTTGGCCCGGATCTCGCCCGTGATGCGCTGCTCGGCGGCCGCCAGGGCCTCACGCAGTTCCGCTTCGGTGGCCGTCAGTGCGTCACGCATCTCTGCTTCCGTGACGAAGATGCCGCCGAGCAACCCCAGCGTCCATGTGATCCCGGCCAGCAGTGCCGCCGAGGCGGAAATCCAGACGGCGGCCTTGTCCCATGCACTGGCGGTGGGAGGGGATGGCTTGCCGGACGCGCCGGACATCTCGGGTCTCCAGGCCTTCCGGTTGCGAGTCGCGCGCAGCACGACCCGATGTCCAGCGTATCACAGGGCAGACGCTACGGCATGCGATTCGTGAACCGCCTCGGCGCCCGTCAGCACCGTGGCGATCACGTCGGCGCTCACTCCTTCGTGCTACCGCGACCCGGATCGTTCGGCGAGGGGCAGCACAGCGGGGAGCTCCGTCAGGGTGCGGACCACCGGGACGTCGTCGCCCGGGCGCTCGGGAGGGGGCTCGCCGGAGCGGACGAGGAGGACGGCGCCCATGCCGGCCCGCCGCGCGCCGTCGATGTCGTGCGCCACGCTGTCGCCGACCATCACGCCGTCGCCCGCGGCTACCCCGACCGCGGCGAGGGCGGCGCGGAAGATGCTGGGGTCGGGCTTCAGGCGGCCGTGCTCGTAGGACGACACCGCGACGGAGACGAAGGGGTCGAGCGCGAAGTGACGCTGGAAGGTGGCCAGGCAGCGGTGGGTGTTCGAGATGAGGCCGATGCGGTAGCCGTCGCGGTGCAGGGCGCGCAGGGTGGCCAGCACGTCGTCGTAGAGCGCGAAGTGCTGCGGGTAGCCCCATTCGTCGTAGATCTCGCGCGCGCAGCGCTCGAGCTGCGGCTCCGGCCCGTCGGCCCCCATGCCGCGCAGCACGCGCGCCGCATAGCGGATGAACGGGTCGGGCCGGTAGACGGTGTCGCGGGCGAAGTCGAGCTCCGCCGCGGCGTCCGTGACCGCCGCCGCGAAGCGGCCGGGCTCCACTCGCAGGCCGTGGCGCGCGGCGAAGGCGCCGTAGCCTTCCCCGCCGAAGGTGGGACCGGGGTAGATGAGCGTGTAGTCGACGTCGAAGAAGACCGCCTTCATGACCCGGCGTCCGCAGGCTCGGCGCCGTCCGCCGTCGGAAGCCCGTTGCTTCGCGCGGCCACCGGCCCCGCGATGACCACCGCGGCGCGCTCCGGGTCGAGCAGGGCGCGGGCGGCGGCGTTGACGTCGTCGCGCGTCACCGCCCCGAGCAGATCCGGCAGCCGCCGGTCGTAGTCGAGGCCGAGCCGGAAGCGCTCGGCGTTCTGGAGGAACGCCGCCGTCCCCGCGTTGGTCTCGAGCGTCCGGGGAAGCGAGCCCACGAGGTAGCGCCGCGAGTCCTCGAGCTCGCCCTCGGTGACGCCCCCGGCGCCCATCTCGGCGACCACCTCGTCGATCGAGGCGACGGCCCGGTCGACGTTGGCCGCGTTGACGCCGGCGCGGATGACCAGCGGACCGGGGATGCGGTCCGCCTCGAAGCCCGCGAAGGCGTAGTAGGCCATTCCCTGCCGCTCGCGCACGCTGCGCCCGACCCGGCCCCCCATGCCGTACTGGCCGAGGACGTTGGCCAGCAGCACGTGGGCGTGGTAGGTCGGATCGGTGCGGGCCACGGCGGCGAAGCCGTAGGCGAGGTCGACCTGCGCCTTGCCCGGCATGGGGACGGCCTCCCGCCGGCGGCCGGACGCGGCGGGCGGCGGGGTCAGCTCCGGCGGGGGCGCCGCCTCGGCCTGCCAGCCTTCGAAGGCGGCGGCCACCGCGTCGGCCGCGGCGTCCGCGGCGACGTCGCCGACCACGACCACCGAGAGCGCGGCCGGAGCGGCGCGCGCGCGGTGGAAGTCGAGCAGGGCCCGCCGATCGATCCCCTCGACCGAGGCCGCGGTCCCCTTCACCCGCCGCCCGTAGGGGTGACCGTCGCCGTACAGCAGCCGGTGGAGCCGCTCGACGGCCCGTGCGGCGGGGCTGTCGTCGTCCTGGCGGATGGCGGTCAGGATCTGGCGGCGGCGCGTCTCGACCTCCGGCTCCGGGCAGAGCGGGTCGCGCAGCACGTCGGCCAGGAGGTCGACCATGGCGGCGAAGTCCTCCGCGAGGCACGTGCAGCCGAGCGAGAGCGTGTGCCGCGTGGCGTGCACGGCCAGGGTCACGCCGCCGCCGTCGCAGGTCTCGGCGATCTCGTCGGCCGAGCGGCGGCCGGTGCCCCGGTCGAGGACGCGCGCGAGGAAATGGGCCACCCCGGGGACGCCCGCCGGATCGCAGACGCTGCCCGCATCGAGCGACAGGTTCAGCGACACCGCGGGCGTCGTGTGCGCCTCCCGGACGACCACCGCCGCCCCGTTGGCGAGGACGCGGCGCAGCGGCGCCGGGCGGCGGGGCTCGGCGCTCATGCCGGAAGGAACCAGCCGACGGTGCGGTTGCCCGCACCGAGGTGGGCGGCGGCGACGCGGGCCACGTCCTCGGCGGTGACGGCCTCGATGCGGGCCGGCATGTCGAACCACGTGTCGAGCGCGGAGACCGTCGAGAAGAAGCCGAGCTGGTGCGCGATGTTGGTGACGCTGTCGCCCTCGAAGACCATGCGCGCCCGGAGCTGCCGCTTGGCGCGGGCCAGCTCGTCGGCGCCGACGCCCCCGTCGCGCGCCGCGTCGAGCGCCGCGAGCGTGGCCTCCTCCACCGCCTCCGGGGCCGCCCCGGCCGCCGCGGTCACCGACACCGTGAAGAGGAACGGATGGGCGGTGGGCGCGTACATCCCGCCGACAGCCGAGGCGAGCTGCCGCTCGACCAGCGCCCGGTAGAGGCGCGAGCGGCGCTGGGGCGGCGTGCCGCGGAAGCTCGACCAGAGGCTGAGCCCCTTGGCGCCGGTCAGGGCGGCGTCGAGGACGAGCATCGGGGCGAAGTCGGCGTGGTCGACGGCCGGCACGTGGTAGGCCACCTTCAGGTAGGCGGTCGTCCCCGGCTTGCGGATGGTCACCCGGCGCTCGCCGAGCTGCGGCGGCTCGGTGACGCGCAGGCGCGCGGGCGCCTCCCCGGCCGGAATGGCGCCGAAGGCCGCGCCGGCCCGCCGCAGCGCGTCGCCGGCCTCGACGTCGCCCACGACGACGAGCGTCGCGTTGCCGGGGACGTAGTGGCGGCGATAGAAGCCGTAGAGGTCGTCGCGCGACATGGCCTCGAGGTCGGCCAGCCAGCCGATCGTCGGGTGGCGGTAGGGGTGCGCCTTGAACGCGGTGGCCGTCAGCTCGATGTCGAGCAGCGTGTCGGGGTCGTTCTCGCCGCCCTGGAGCTCCGAGACGATGACGGTCCGCTCGGAGTCGCAGTCGGCCGGCTCGTAGAGGCAGTGGTGCATCCGCTCGGACTCGACGAAGAGCATCTGGTCGAGCGCGTCGCGGGTGGCGGTCTGGACGTAGGTGGTCTGGTCGATCCAGGTGTAGCCGTTCCAGAAGCCGCCGTAGCGCTCGATCGAGCCCTTGATGTCGTCGCGCGAGATGCGCTTCGTGCCCTTGAAGTTCATGTGCTCGACCCAGTGCGACGCACCCGTCAGGCCGGGACCCTCGTCCTTCGACCCGACGCGGTACCAGCACCAGACCGACACCAGCGGCGCCGTCCGCACCTCCTGCACGACGACGCGCAGGCCGTTGGCGAGCGTCTCGGTCCGGACCGCGGCGCGCCCCCCGTCCATGCCCGTCATTATATGCTTGCAGTTGGCTGCCTCCCGGCGGCGCGCGGACCTGCCGCCGGGGCCGTCCGGCATGCCGCTCCGACCGGCCCGACACCATGCCCGACTGGAAGGAAACGCTCAATCTGCCCCGGACGGGCTTTCGCATGAAGGCCAGCCTGCCGGCGACCGAGCCGCAGGCGATCGCCCGCTGGGAGGCAGGTGACCTCTACGGCGCGATCCGCCGGGCGCGGGAGGGCGCGCCGAAGTTCGTCCTGCACGACGGACCGCCCTACGCCAACGGCCGGATCCACCTCGGGACGGCGCTCAACAAGATCCTCAAGGACTTCGTGGTGCGCTCGCGCACGATGGCCGGCTTCGACGCCCCCTACGTGCCGGGGTGGGACTGCCACGGGCTGCCGATCGAGCTGCAGGTGGACCGCCGCCGCGGCCGCGCGCGGCGCGGGATGGGCGTGGCCGACGTGCGCCGGGAGTGCCGCGGCTTCGCGGAGCGGTGCGTCGGCGAGATGCGGGAGGACTTCAAGCGCCTCGGCGTCCTCGGCGACTGGGAGCGGCCGTACCTCACGATGAGCTACGGCTACCAGGCGACGATCGTCCGCGCCCTGGGCGCCTTCGTCGAGCAGGGCCTCGTCTACCGGGGCAAGAAGCCGGTCCACTGGTGCATCCACTGCCGCACGGCGCTCGCCGACGCCGAGGTGGAGTACGAGTCGCACGTCTCGCCGTCGATCCACGTCGAGTTCCCGCTCGCGGCGGAGAGCGCGGGGGACTTCGCGGCGCGCTTCCCGGACGCGGGCGGCGCCGCGGCGTCGGTGCTCATCTGGACGACGACGCCGTGGACGATCCCGGCCAACCTGGCGATTGCGTTCCACCCGGAGCTCCGCTACGCCGCCTACGAGATCGACGAGATCGACGGTGCGGACACGTCCGGCGGGCGCCGCGCCGTCGTCGTGGCGGAGGAGCTGGCCGAGCGCGTGGCCGAGGCGACCGGGCGCCCGCTCGGGGCGAAGCTGGGCGCGGTGGCCGGACGCGAGCTCGAGGGGCTCCGCTTCCGGCATCCGCTGTACGACCGCGACTCGGTCGGCGTCCTGGGCGACTACGTCACGCTGGAGCAGGGCACCGGCGCCGTCCACACCGCGCCGGGGCACGGCGCCGACGACTTCCACACCGGCGTGCGCTACGGGCTCGACGTGTACGCGCCGATCGGGCCGGGCGGCCGCTTCACGGACGACGTGGAGCTGTTCGGCGGGCTCGGCGTCTTCGAGGCGAACCCCCGCGTGGAGGCGGAGCTCGCGGCGCGGGGGCGGCTGTGGCGGCGCGACGACCTCGAGCACGCCTACCCGCACTGCTGGCGCTGCCACCACCCGGTCATCTTCCTCGCCACGTCGCAGTGGTTCATCCGCCTGGACGCCGCCGACCTGCGCCGGCGGGCCCTCGACGCGATTGCCGGCGTGGAGTGGATCCCGGGCTGGGGCGGCGAGCGGATCCACGGCATGGTGGCCAACCGGCCCGACTGGTGCATCTCGCGGCAGCGCTCGTGGGGCGTGCCGATCCCGGCCCTCTACTGCACGGGCTGCGGCGAGGCGACGCTGACGAAGGCGCTGACGGACCGCGCGGCCGACGTCTTCGCCGAGCACGGGGCCGACGCGTGGTACGAGCGCCCGCTCGACGAGTTCGTGCCGTCCGGCACCGCCTGCCCGTCGTGCGGCGGCGCGGCCTTCGAGCGGGAGCGCGACATCCTGGACGTCTGGTTCGACTCGGGGTCGAGCCACGAGGCGGTGCTGCCCGGGACGCCGGGCCTCGCGTGGCCGGCCACGCTCTACCTGGAAGGCTCCGACCAGCACCGGGGCTGGTTCCAGAGCTCGCTCCTCGTCGGGCTCGGGACCCGCGGCGCGGCCCCCTTCCGGCAGGTGCTGACGCACGGCTTCTTCGTCGACGAGACGGGCCGCAAGATGTCGAAGTCGCGCGGCAACAGCGTCGATCCGAAGAAGATCATCCAGCGCTACGGGGCGGAGATCCTGCGCCTGTGGGTGGCGATGGCCGACTACCGGGAGGAGATGCGGATGGGCGAGGAGATCCTCGCCCGCGTGGTCGAGGCGTACCGCAAGATCCGCAACACGCTGCGCATCCTGGTCGCCAACCTCTACGACTTCGATCCGGCGGCGGACCGCGTGCCCGCGGAGCGGATGGCCGAGATCGACCGCTACGCGCTCGCACGCTACGGCGCGGCGGCGGAGCGCATCGCGCGCGCCTACGAGCGCTACGAGTTCGTGCCGATCGCGCACATCGTCAACGGGCTGCTGACGGTCGACCTGAGCGCGTTCTACATCGACGTCTCCAAGGACCGGCTCTACACGCTGGCCGCCGGCTCGGCGGAGCGGCGCTCGGCCCAGACGGCGATCTACACCATCGCGGACGGCCTGGCGCGGCTCCTGGCGCCGATCCTGCCCGTGACCACGGACGACCTGTGGGGCTTCCTCCCCGGTCCGCGCGAGTCGAGCGTGCACCTCGCGCGCTTCCCGGAGGTGGGGGCGGACCCCGCCGACGGCGACCTGCTCGCCCGCTGGGAGCGGCTGATCGCGCTGCGCGAGGCGGCCAACGTCGTCATCGAGGGGCTGCGGGCCGAGAAGACCGTCGGGACGTCGCTGGAGGCGGCGGTGACGATCCGCGCCAGCGGCGCGACCGCGGAGCTGGTCGAGCGCTACCGGGCGGACCTCGCGACGATCCTAATCACGTCCGGCGTCGAGCTGGCGCCGGCGGGGGACCTGCCGGTGGACGGCGACGCCGCGCGGGCGGCGGGGGCGCAATTCGTCGAGGCGGGGGGGGCGGCCGTCATCACCGCGCGGCGTGCCGGCGGGGTGCGGTGCCCGCGCTGCTGGCGCTACGTGCCGGAGGTGTCGGGCGCCGAGCCGGACGGCGTCTGCGTGCGGTGCGCGGACGCGCTCGAGGAGGCGGCGGCCTATGCCGGCTGACGGACCGCGCGGGACGGAGGGCGCCCGCGGCAACGGGGCGGACCCGCCCCGCGGGTTCCCGCCGAAGGGCGTGGCGGGGGGCATCGTGGCCGCGATCGTGATCGCCGATCAGTGGACGAAGTCGCTCGTCGAGGAGCACGTGCCGCTCTACGGCGGCGTCCCCGTCATCGACGGCTTCCTGGACCTGATCCACGTCCGCAACACGGGGGTGGCGTTCGGGCTGCTGAACTCGGTGGACATCCCGTTCAAGGCGGGGCTGATGACGGCCGTCGCGCTGGCCGCGCTCGTCGCCCTGGGCCTCTACGCCACGCAGCTCTCCCCGCGCGAGACGCTGGCCCGGTTCGGCCTGACGCTGATCGCGGGGGGTGCGGTCGGCAACCTGATCGACCGCGCGACGGCGGGCTACGTGGTGGACTTCATCGACGTCTACTGGGGCGGCTGGCACTTCTGGGCCTTCAACGTCGCCGACGCCGCGATCACGGTCGGCGCCTCGTGCCTGATCTTCGAGCTCCTGTTCCTGAAACGCCATGTACCCGAAGCTGCTTGAGCTCGGCCCCATCAACATCTACAGCTACGGGCTGCTGCTGGTGTCGGCCTACCTGATCGGGCTGCGCTTCGCGGTGGCCCGGGCCCGGCAGCGCGGCCTCGACGGCGACCGGGCGATGGACCTCGGGATCTGGATCATCGTGAGCGCGCTCGTGGGCGCGAAGCTGCTGCTGGTCGTCGTCGACTTCGATCACATCCGGCGCGACCCGGCCCAGCTCTGGAGCCTCCTGCGATCGGGCGGCGTCTTCTACGGCGGGCTGATCCTGGCCGTCGGCGTCGCCTTCTGGTACATGCGCCGCCACCGGCTGCCGCTCTGGACGACGTGCGACGCCTTCGCCCCCGGCATCGCCCTCGGGCAGGCGGTGGGCCGGCTCGGCTGCCTGCTCGGCGGCTGCTGCTACGGGCGGCCCACGGACCTGCCGTGGGGCATCACGTTCACCGACACCCTGGCCGCCGCCAACGTCGGGACGCCGCTCGACATCAGCCTGCACCCGACGCAGCTCTACGAGTCGGCGGCGACGCTCGCCATCCTGGGCGGGCTGCTGCTCGTCGAGCGCCGCGGCGGGGGCTTCGCCGGGCGGACGTTCTGGTCCTACCTGCTGCTCTATCCGATCGCCCGCTTCGTCATCGAGTTCTACCGGGGCGACCCGCGCGGGATGGCCTTCGGGCTGCTGCCGACGTCGCAGTTCGTCTCGCTCCTCCTCGTTCCGTTGAGCCTCGTGATGCTCGTCGCGCTCTGGCGCCGGCACCGGGCGGCGGCCGCGCGGCCGGCCCGCACGTGACGGCGGCGGGCGACGATGGAGCCCGAACCCGAGCCTGAGCCCGCGCCCGCGCCCGCGTCCGAGCGCGCGCCCGCGACGGAACCGGAGCGGGTCCGCCTCGAGGTCCCGGCCGGCACCGACGACGTGCGGCTCGATCGCTTCCTCGCGTCGTGCCTGGCGGAACGGACGCGCTCGCAGATCCAGCGGCTGATACGCGACGGCCTGGCCGCGGTCGACGACCGGCGCGCGCGGGCCAGCACCCCGGTCCGGGCGGGCGACGTGGTGACGCTGGCGATCCCGCCGGCCGCGCCGGCGACGCCGCGTCCGGAGCCGATTCCGCTGCCCATCGTCTACTCCGACGCCGATCTGGTGGTGGTCGACAAGCCGGCGGGGATGGTCGTGCATCCCGCCGCCGGCCACGCCGAGGGGACGCTGGTGAACGCGCTGCTGCACCACGTGGGCGACCTGAGCGGCATCGGCGGCGAGCGGCGGCCGGGCATCGTGCACCGGCTGGACCGCGGGACGTCGGGGCTGCTGGCCGTGGCCAAGCACGACCGTGCGCACGCGGAGCTGGCGCGTCAGTTCCGCGAGCGGGAGGTGGAGAAGGAGTACGCGGCGCTGGCCTGGGGGGTCGTGCTGCAGGGGCGCCGCATCGACCTGCCGATCGGCCGCGACCCGGTGGAGCGGAAGAAGATCTCGGCCCGCTCCCGCCGCGCGCGGGAGGCGGTGACGCGGGTGACGAAGGCGGAGCGGCTCGACGGGGTCTCGCTGGTCCGCGTGGCGATCGCCACCGGGCGCACGCACCAGATTCGCGTGCACCTGGCCGCCATCGGCCACCCGGTGGTGGGCGACGCGCTCTACGGGGGAACGCGCCGCCATCCCCCGCCGCACCTGCGCGCCGTGCAGCGCCTGGAGCGCCCCTTCCTCCACGCCTGCCGACTCGCCTTCGCCCATCCGCGCGACGGGCGGCCGATGGAGCTCCGGAGCGGGCTGCCGGCCGACCTCCAGGAGGTGCTCGACGCCGTGCGCGCGGTTACGGCGGCGCGGGCGAGCACCCGCTGACGGCCGGGCGGCACCGGAGACACGAACGGCCCCGCGCGAGCGGGGCCGTTCCGGAATGCCGCCGTGTCCGTCCGATCCGTCAGGCGGCCATGTCCGGAAAAAGGGACACGGCGCCGCGCCGTGCGTCCTGGTGGTGCCGGCGCTCGATGGCGCTCTCGCGGGCCTGCTCGCAGGCCGTGCAGCGCGCGGCGAACGGCAGCGCGCGGAGGCGCCGCTCCGCGATCTCCTTGCCGCACTCCTCGCAGTAACCGAACGTACCCCGCTCGAGCCGCTGCAGCGCGTCGGCGACCTTCTGGAGCGTCTCCGCCTTCATCTGCAGAACGGCGAACTCGATGTCGTCCTGGATCTCGGCCTCCGACATCTCCGCTTCGTCGCGCACGCCCTGGTCCGGCGCGGCGGCGTTCTCGTCCCGGACATCGCGCATCTTGTGGTGCAGCTCGCCGATAATCTCCCGCCGCCGCTCCTCGAGCAGACCGCGGAGCTCGTCGAACCGGGCGTCGCTCATCCCCCCCTGGGTTGCTACTCTTCGCATGATTGCCGCTCCTTCCCGTTTCCGACGCGCCGCCGACGGCCGGAGTCGACTCCGGCTCCCGCGTTCCACGCCGACCGCGCGTGCTAACGGGCTTGCAAACTCGGTGCCGCGATTCGCCGACCGACCTGCGACACGACGGGCACGAACCGATCGAGACGGGGTGAGGGTGTTGTCGAACCGGGAGGGGAACGAAGGGGAGCGTGGGAGAACGCGCGGCACCGGCGCGCCGCTAAGGCCCCCGAGCGTGAAGCCTCGCCCGGTGTAACGTGCTCATCCCAAGGTATCGGACCCCTCGCGCCGCTCTGTGACAGGCAGGCGCATCACCCTCCTTAGACGGAGGCGGGCGTCGATCGGTTTCATCTCTCGACGCGATCTATGCTTGTCGGCGATGGCCAAGCCGACCTGCCCCGCCTGCGGCACGCGGCGCGCGCGCCGGGCGTGCCCGGCCCTCGGGCAGCAGATCTGCCCGGTGTGCTGCGGGACCAAGCGCCTCGTCGAGATCGCCTGCCCGCCGGACTGCAGCTACCTGCGCGCGGCGCACGAGCACCCGCCGGCGGTCGTGCAGCGGCAGCAGGAGCGCGACTTCGGCTTCCTCGCTCCGCTCTTCGCACCGCTCACCGAACGCCAGCAGCAGATTGCGATGCTGCTCCAGACCGCGGTGCGGGGCGAAGGGCTCGACGCCCCGGCCCGCTCGGACGCCGACGTCGAGCAGGCGGCGAAGGCGACGGCGGAGACCTTCGAGACCGCCAGCCGCGGCATCGTCTACGAGCACCGGGCCGCGTCGCTCGGCGCCCAGGCGCTCGCGGGCCGGATGCAGGCGCTGATCGAGGAGCAGCGGAAGGAGGGCGCGCGGCTGCCCGACGGGGACGTCGCGGCCGCGGCCCGCTGCGTCGAGGCGGCGGCGCGGGAGGCGGGGGGCGCCCTCGGCGGCGGCGACCGAGCCTACCTGGCGCTCGTCGGCCGCCTGCTCAAGTCGGCGGAGAAACCGCGGCCCGACGCGGCGCCGCTCATCGTGGCACCCTGATATACTCTTGCGCGATGGCGAAGCGTTGCGAAATCTGCGGCAAGGGACCGGCCTTCGGCCGGAACGTGAGCCACGCGCACAACGTGACCCCCCGCCGGTTCCAGGCCAACATCCAGCGCGTCCGCGCGGTGGTGAACGGCGGCGTCCGGCGCATCCGGGTCTGCACCCGCTGCATCCGCTCCAACCGCATAGTCAAAGCCGCCTAGGAGCTTGCGCCGCAGGAACGCCAACGGAGTGCGTGCCGCGGCGCAGGCTCCTAGGACGGTGGGGGCTGGGGCCGACCCGGAGCCTGCGACGGGTTGGCGGCGCTAGGGCTGGCGCAGCACGCGCTCCACGTCGATCACGCCCGGCACCGCGCGTACGTCCTTGATCACCCGCTGCAGGTGCTTGAGGTCGTCGACGTCCATCGTGACGCTGATGCGCCCGCGCCGGATCTCGTTCACGTCCGCTTCCACCCGGCGGATGTTGGTGTTCTTCTCGGAGATGCGCGCCGTGACGTCGGCCAGCATGCCCCGCCGGTCCTGCACCTGAATCGCCAGGCAGACGGTGAACGCTCCGGGACCGTCCCCGGCGGTGTCCCAGGCCACGTCGATCCGCCGCTCGGGGTGGTACAGCAGGTTCACCACGTTCGGGCAGGTCGAGGCGTGCACCGAGACGCCCTTTCCGCGCGTGACGTAGCCGACGATCGGCTCCCCGCGAATCGGGTTGCAGCACCCGGCCCGCGTCACGAGCAGGTCGTCGCAGCCGCTCGCCTTGATCGCATCCTCGTCCGCCGCCGGCACGCGCGCGGGGGGGGCCTCGGCGGGCCGGCCGTTCGTCCGCTCGCGGAGGGCGTCGCCCGGCGCGAGCCGCGCGAGCACGAGGCGGGCCGAGAGCCTCCCGTAGCCGATCGAGGCGCACAGGTCGTCCGCCTTCGGGATGCCGAGCTCGGCCGCGACACGGCCGAGGGCCTCCGGCGCGAGCACCGCGCGGTGGTTCAGGTCGAAGCGCCGGATCTCCTTGTCGAGGAGCTTGCGCCCCAGCTCGACGGCGCGGACCTTCTCGTGGGCGTGGATGAAGTGCTTGATCTTGTGGCGGGCGCGCGAGGTGACGACGAAGCTGAGCCAGTCGCGGCTGGGGGTCCGCCCCGGCGCCGTGACCACCTCGACGATGTCGCCGCTCTGGAGCCGCGTGCGCAGCGGGACCATGCGGCGGTTCACCCGGGCGCCGACGCACGTGTGCCCGACGTCGGTGTGGACGGCGTAGGCGAAGTCGACCGGCGTGGCTCCGCGCGGCAACGCCTTGACCTCGCCCCGCGGCGTGAACGCGTAGACCTCCTCCGGGTAGAGGTCGAGCTTGAGGCTGTGGATGAAGTCGCTGGGGTCGCGGGCGTCCTTCTCCGTCTCGAGCAACTGGCGCAGCCAGCGGAAGTACTGCTCGTCGGGATGCGCGCCGATGCGGCCTTCCTTGTACTTCCAGTGCGCGGCAATCCCCTCCTCGGCCACGTGGTGCATCCGCTCGGTCCGGATCTGCACCTCGAACGGGAAGCCGCCGCTCACGACCGACGTGTGCAGCGACTGGTAGCCGTTCGGGCGGGGCATCGCGATGAAGTCCTTGAATCGGCCGGGGACCGGCGGCCAGATCTGGTGGATGATGCCGAGCGCGGCGTAGCAGTCGCGCTCCTTCCGCGTGATGACGCGGAGGGCGATCAGGTCGTACACCTCGTCGAGCCCGATCTTCTGGCGGCGGAGCTTCTCGCGGATGCTGAACAGCCGCTTGATGCGCCCCTCGAGCGTCACGGCGGGGACGCGCGCCTCGCGGAGCTTGGCGTCCAGCGTGGCCTGGAGCTGGGCGACGGTCTCCTCGGTGGCGCGGCGGCGCTTCTCCACCCACGCCCGGAGCCGGTCGAACGCCGCCGGATCGAGATGCCGGAACGCCAGCTCCTCGAGCTCGTTCTGCAGCTTGCTCATTCCCAGGCGGTGGGCGATCGGGGCGTAGATGTCCAGCGTCTCCTGGGCGATCTTGATGCGCCGCTCCTCCTTCAGGTGGCTCAGCGTGCGCATGTTGTGCAGGCGGTCGGCCAGCTTGACGAGGATGACGCGCACGTCGTCGACCATCGCCAGCAGCATCTTGCGGAAGTTCTCCGCCTGCCGCTCCTCGCTCGACGAGAACGGGATGGTGCTGATCTTCGTGACCCCCTCGACGACGTGCGCGACCTCGGGGCCGAAGAGGTCGCGGACGTGCTCGATGGTGGTGAGCGTGTCCTCGACCACGTCGTGGAGCAGGCTGGCCGCGATGGCGACGTCGTCGAGCCGCATGTCGGCGACGAGCGCGGCGACCTCGAGGGGATGGGTGATGTACTGCTCGCCGGAGCGCCGCGTCTGCCCCGCGTGCTCGAGGGCCGAGAACTCGTACGCGCGCCGCAGCAGATCGGTGTCGGCGTCGGCGTCGTTCGACCGGACGCGGCTGACGAGATCGTCGAATGTGATCATGGCCCCGTCTTCCGGAACGTACCACCAGCAGGGAGGTCCCCTCGCGGCTGCCGCGGCGCGAGCTCCCGCGGTACACATTCTACGGCGTATAACAGACTGACCCGAAAGGGATTACGCGACCGGGAGGAACCTTGACTTGCCACGGCTTTTGTTCCAGTATAGGGGTCCGGTTCAAGGGCAACGTGTGCCCGGGCGGCCGCGCGCCTTCATGCGGGTCGGCGGGACCTCCGAGTCCCGCGCGGCACCCGGAGACAGGGAGTTCGGCCCGGCTTCGAGAGGCCTGAAAGGGGATTGCCATGCAGACGGGACGCAGCCTTCTGAGAGTGGCCGTCATCATCGCCGTGACGGCGCCGCTCGCCTCGTGCGGCTTCTTCGCGGAGCTCACCGCGATGCGGACGTTCAAGGAAGCGAACATGCTCTACGGCCGCGCCGACTACCCGGCCGCCATCGAGGCCTACCACGAGGTTCTCGAGGTACTCGGGGAGAACCCGGACTCCGAGCTGGCGCAGGTCATGACCGCCGCCTACTTCTACATCGGCAACAGCTACGACAACCTCTACAAGCCGGCCCTCCGCGGCGACGCGGAGAACGACAGCTACCTCGACCAGGCGGTCGAGTACTACGGGCTCGGCTCGGAGCGTAGCGCCGACCCGGGCCTCCAGAAGCTGTCGATGCAGTATCTCGTGGCCGCGTTCGGAGCCGACAAGAAGAACGACCCGGCCTCGTCCGAGCCGATCCTCCGGGCGATGATCCAGCTCGACCCGGCCGACCCGGACAACTACTTCGCCCTCGCGCGGCTGTACGAGGAAGCCGGTCTCTACGAGGACGCGGAGGTCGTCATGCTGGAGGTGCGGAACATGCGGCCGGAAGACCCGACCGTCTACCTGCAGCTCGCCGGGTTCTACAACCGGGGCGGCGACTTCGAGCGGACCATCGAGGCCCTGCAGCAGCGCGCGGGCATCGAGCCCGACAATCCCGAGGCGTACTACACCATCTCGACCTACTACTGGGAGAAGGCGTTCCGCGACTTCCGCATCACGCAGGAAGAGAAGGCGGACTACATCATGGCGGGCCTCGAGGCCGCGGACCAGGCCATCGGGCTGAACGACCGCTACGTCGACGCGCTGGTCTACAAGAACATCCTGCTCCGCATGCAGGCCAACATGACGGAGGATCTCGGCGAGCGGGAGGCCCTCATCGCCGAGGCCGACGAGCTCCGGGACCGCGCGCAGGCCCTCCAGGAGGAGGCGCGCGGCGGAGGCGCGGCCGGCTAGGGCAGGCGCGCGGCCCCTAACGGGGCGCGTTGGCAGTTTCGCTGATGCGAAGGCCGGTTGCCCCTTCCCGGGGTGGCCGGCCTTTTGCTTTGGTGAGCGCTACCGGATGCCGGCGGGCGCGAGTGCCCCGGCCCGGCAACCGCGCAGGGGCAGAGGTATCGGCCGGAACGCTCTGCCGGGTGGTAGGATGCGGGAGCAATGGACCATCGCAACGGAAGCACTGTCCAGATCGTGACGCTGCTGCTGTCGCTGGTGGCAGCCCTTACCGGGCTCGCAAACAGTTGGCAAATCGCAAGGCTCACGGGCCAGGTCGAGACCCTCCAGGAAGTCCTCGTCACGCACGTGACGCCCCCCGGCGCCCACTCGGACTGAGACGCGAGCTGCCCCGCCGGCGGGCGCCTTCGACACCGCGCCCCGAGCCGGCCGCGACGCGAGCCCCGCCGGCGACCGCGCCGACGATTGGTGCACGTTCGGGCTGAGCCCGGCACGGTGGCGGCGCCGTACAAACGAAACGGCCGTGGGGTTCCGGTGGACCCGGAATCCCACGGCCGTGCGAATGGTCGCCGAAGGGACGAGCGCCTTCCGCTCGCGCGCCAGCCTACAGCGCAGCCGCGCCGGCGGCCCGCCGCATCCCTTCCGTGACGATGCCGACCTTGTCGACGCCGGCTCCCTTGGCGGCATCGATGACGTCGATAATCTCGCCATAGGTCAGCGAGCCGGCGCCCGCGATGAACATGGTCTTGTCGCGGCGGGTCTCGAAGATCGAGCGGAGCTCCGACTGCAACGACCGGATCTCCATCGGCTGCTGGTTCACCGAGATCCGCCGATCAGCGGTGTACTCCAGCACGATCTGGCTGCTGTCCGTCGCGGCCTGGGCCGAGCCCTGGGTCTCGAGCGGCAGGTTGATGTCGAGCCCGCGCTGGCCGAGCGGAAGCGCGGCCAGGAAGATGACAATCAGCACCAGCAGCACGTCGATGAACGGCGTGATGTTGATGTCCGAATTGGCATGTGGCTGTTCCGCCTCGACGACGTCGTCGGCGCCGAAGTGCTTCTTGTGAGCCATCGCATCAACCTCCGGCCACCCCGCCGATCTCGCGCTCGGTGATCAGCCCGATGTTCTCGATGCCGGCCCGCTGGAGCGAATCCATCAGGTCCATCACCGCCCCGTACTGCGCGTTGACGTCGCCCTTGATCAGGAGGATCCGCTCGAACTTGCGGTCGAGGGCCCGGTTGATCGCCGCGAGCAGCTCGGTCTCGGGGGTCTGCACGTTGTCGACGAAGTAGCGGCCGTCCGCCGTGACCGCGACGACGGTGTTGTTGTCGTTGTCCGGCTTGTCGGACGTGTTGGACGCTTCCGGCAACGTCAGCGTCACGCCCGCCTGCAGAAGGGGGGCGATCAGCATGACGATGATCAGGAGGACCAGCATCACGTCCGCGAGCGGCGTGATGTTGATCTCCGAATTCAGCTTGCTGGATTTCTCACCAACCTGCATACCCATGTTGGAGATCCTCCCCTCAACCCAGACGGTGCGAACACCAGGTCGGGTCTACGACTTCTTGATGAAGTAGTCGACCAGCTCGGACGACGAGTTGTCCATCTCGACCGTGAAGAACTCGATGCGGCCGGTCAGGTAGTTGAAGAACCAGACGGCCGGGATCGCGACGAAGAGCCCGATGGCGGTGCCGACGAGCGCCTCGGAGATGCCGCCCGAAACCGCGCCCAGACCGCCCGACCCGGTGGCCGCGATGCCCTGGAACGCGTTGATGACGCCGAGGGTCGTCGCGAGCAGGCCGACGAACACCGCGGTGGAGCCGATGGTCGCGAGCGCGCCGAGGCCGCGCTTGAGGTCGGCGGAGGTCAGCGCGGCCGCGCGCTGGATCGAGCGGCGGACGCTGTCGACCACGTCGTCCTTCTCGAGCTGCACGCCGCCTTCCTGCTGGAACTGGTACTCGGACAGACCGGCCAGGACGACCTTGCCGAGGTGGCTGTACTTGAACTCCTTGGACTGCGAGATCTTGATCGCTTCCTTGAGCTTGCCGTCCTTGAGATGCTTGGCCACCTTGGGCGCGAACTCGACCGACTGGCGCCTGGCCTGCGTGAACGTGAAGACGCGCTCGCAGAAGACGCCCACGGACCACATCGACATCAGGCCAAGCACCGCCATCAGCAGCTTGACCAGCAAGCTCATCTGCTCCCAGAGTTCGAGAAAGTCCATCTGATCCTCCCTGAATGCGGGCCGTTGGCTCCCAGGTCTACCGCAACGAGAAATTGACCGTAACCGTCATGATTACCGGAACCGGCACGCCGTTCAGCAGCGTCGGCGTGTACTGCCACTGCCGCACGGCGGCGATGGCGGCCTCGTCGAGCAACGGCACCGAGCGGAGCACGTTGACGTCGGTCACCGCCCCGGTCGGTCCGATTGTCGCCTCGAGGATCACGACGCCCTGCACCCGGGCCGCCCGGGCCACCTCGGGATACGTGGGCGATACGTCGCGCGTCTTGGTCGGCGGGCTGATGTTGCCGCCGACGCGGACGGGCTCCGGCGGCGGGGGCGGCGGCGGTGGGGCCTGCGGCAGGCCGCCGACGATGCCGCCGATGACGCCGCCCGATATGCCGCCTTCGACGCCCTGCACCTGCGAGAGATCGAAGCCGCTCTCCTGGACGATCTGCTCCGGCGCCGCAATCGGGGCGGCGTTCGGATTGACGTCGATGACCGGCGCCGGCGGCGCCTCTGCCGCGGCGGGCGGCGGGGGCGGCGGGGGCGGCGGAGGCGGCGGGGGCGGTGCGGCCACGAACGCCATCATCGAGCTCGGCGTCGGCAGCGCGTCGACCGCCATGAGCGGCACGATGACGATCGCGCCGATGCCTAGGACGTGGACCGCGATCGAGAGCGGCACCGTATACCACTTGCGGGTGCCGACCTGGAACGAGGGGTTGACCACCTCGCCGAACATTTGCGGTCCCTTCGGCTGTGCAGCCGCCGGACCTGACGGTTGAGCCTTCGCGTTCGCCTTGCCCTTAGTCTCGGCCACGCTGGACCTCCTCGCTAGCCGTGAGCGCGGACTCCGCCATTGGGAGCGTTGATTATACCCGCCCCAAGGCGGCTGTCAATCGAACGGGGCCTCCGAAACGGCCTGCGGCCGCCCCGTTCCCGGGGCTCGCCGGCGGCTGACGCCACCCGCGAAGCGGTGCATATTACCCGTGCGCCGGGGGCGAGTCAATGCCGTTCCTCATCCCATCCAGGCGACGACGAGCGGCGCGAAGATCACGGCCACGATCGTCATCAGCTTGATCAGGATGTTGAGGCTCGGTCCCGAGGTGTCCTTGAAGGGATCGCCCACGGTGTCGCCGATGACCGCCGCCTTGTGCGGCTCGGAGCCCTTGCCGCCGTGGTGCCCTTCCTCGATGTATTTCTTGGCGTTGTCCCAGACGCCGCCGGCGTTGGCCATCATCAGCGCCATGAGCACGCCCGTGACCAGCGCGCCGGCCAGGAGCCCGCCCAGGCCCGAGACGCCGAGCAGGTACCCGGCCACGACCGGGGCCAGGACCGCGATGAGCCCCGGGATGACCATCTCGCGGATCGCCGAGCGGGTCGAGATCTCGACGCAGCGCGCCGAGTCGGGCTCCGCCTTCCCCTCCATGAGGCCCGTGATCTCGCGGAACTGCCGGCGCACCTCCTCGATCATGTCGTTCGCGGAGCGGCCGACCGCGTTCATCGTCAGCGCCGAGAAGAGGAACGGCAGCATCCCGCCGAGTAGCATGCCGAGCAGCACGTTGGGGTTGTCGAGGGCCAGGCTTAGGTGGCGCGGGTCGAAGGCCGCCTCGCCGCCCGCCTCGGCGACGGCGGTGGCCGCCGTGGCCCGGAACGTGCTGAACAGCGCGAGCGCGGTCAGCGCCGCCGAGCCGATGGCGAAGCCCTTGCCCATGGCCGCCGTCGTGTTGCCGACCGCGTCGAGCGCGTCGGTCCGCTCGCGGACGAACGGCTCCGAGCGGCTCATCTCGGCGATGCCCCCCGCGTTGTCGGCCACCGGTCCGTAGGCGTCGACGCCGAGGCTGATGCCCAGGGTGGAGAGCATGCCGACCGCCGCGATCGCGATGCCGTAGAGCTCCGCAAACGAGTAGCTGGCGTAGATGGCGACGCAGATGACGAGGATCGGCAGGGCGCACGACATCATGCCGACGCCGAGTCCCGCGATGATGTTGGTGGCGGGCCCGGTCTCGGACTGCTGCGCGATGCGGTGGGCCGGCGGCTTGTCCTTGCCCGTGTAGTACTCCGTGAGCTGGCCGATGGCGACGCCGGCGACGACGCCGAAGACGACGCACCAGAGCACGGCGAGCGGAATCCCCAGGTAGAAGATCAGCGCCCCGGCGCCGAGGAAGACGAGGAAGGAGGCCACGAGTAGCCCGCGGTGCAGCGCGCTCCCGATCTTGCTCTCGTCGTCCGTGTTGACGACGAAGGTGCCGAGAATCGAGGCCAGGATGCCGGTGCCGGCGAGGAGGATCGGGAACACGACGAGGTTCTGCTGCAGCTCGCCGAACGCCGACTCGTCGACGCCCCACAGCGCCGCCGCCGCGCCCGCCCCAAGGGCCCAGGCGAGCGCGATCGACGAGATGATGCTGCCGACGTACGACTCGAACAGGTCGGCGCCCATGCCCGCGACGTCGCCCACGTTGTCGCCCACGTTGTCGGCGATGGTCGCCGGATTGCGGGGGTCGTCCTCGGGGATGCCCGCCTCGACCTTCCCGGACAGGTCGCCCGCCACGTCGGCCGCCTTCGTGTAGATGCCGCCGCCGACGCGGGCGAAGAGCGCGATCGAGGAAGCCCCGAGCGAGAAGCCGAACAGCGACTCGACGGCGCTGCGGCCCTCGCCGCCGAGCCCGCCGTAGGCGAAGTAGAGCGCGGCGATGCCGAAGGTGCCGAGGGCGACGACGGTCAGCCCCATCACCGCTCCGCTCGAGAACGCCACGCGCAGGGCGCGCGAAAGGCTCTCGGTGGCCGCGTGGGTGGTCCGCACCGCCGCTCCGGTCGCCGTGCGCATGCCGATCCAGCCGGCCGAGGCCGACAGCAGCGCGCCCACGAGGAAGCTGACGGCGGTCAGCAGCGAGTTCCCGGGGAGGAAGAGCCAGAGCACCAGGAACATGACGGCGACGAAGCCGGCCAGCACGGTGTACTCGGTGCGCAGAAACGCCATCGCGCCCGTCCGAATCAGGGCCGCGATGCGCTGCATCCGCTCCGTCCCCGGCGACTGCCGATTGATGGTGCGAATCAGGTACAGAGCGAAGAGGGCGGACGCGACCGGCGCCCCCCAGCCCAGAACGAAATACAGTGACTGATCCATTGCCCGGTGCACTCCCTCCAGACGGCGGCCAAACCCCGCACCCTAACCGACGCCCCGGAAACGTGTCAAGACGCGGTCCGCCGCAACCGCTCGGCCGCCGTGTGGTGCCGCTCGGACAGCGCCATGCCGCCCGTCAGGAAGACCTGCACCCCTTCCTGGACCGTGATGTCCGGGAACGTGACCACGGAGCGCGGGTAGATGTGGATGTCGCCGAAGTAGATGTGGTTGGTCGGCACGTAGACGGCCATCAGGTGCTCGAGCCCGTGGTCGCGCTCCAGGCTGAACTCCTTCGTCAGGAAGCCGAGGACGAGGCCGCGCTTCGGGTCGTCGGCCAGCACGACGCGCTTGAAGCCGAGCTGGTTGTCCGGCGAGAAGGCCGCCACGAGCTGCTTGACCGGACCGTAGACGGCCCGGAAGACCGGCAGCCGGAGGAGATACGCCTCCCCGCGATCGAAGAGGCGCCGCCCGAGGACGTTGGTGGTGAGGGCGCCGACCACGAGCACGACGACGAGCAGCGTGGCGAGGCCCAGGCCCGGAACCTCGCGCCCCAGCCACTGCGCGTAGACCGGAACCATCACGCCGTCGACCACCTGGAACAGCCAGACGAACGCCACGACGCTGATGACCAGCGGCACGGTCACCACGAAACCGGCGACGAGACTTCGACGTAGCCACTGCATCGCGTCACCCGGATGCGGCGGGGGCGCCCCTCACCGCGCGAGGAGGACCACCGCCGCAAGGCCCATCCGGTAGCAGGCGAACGGAACGAGCGTGTGCCGCGCAACATACCGGAGAAACCCGAATATCGCCACGTAGCCTACCAGCCCCGACGCGGCGGCGCCGACGGCGAGCGCCGCCAGCCCGTCCGGCGGCGCGCTCCCCGCGATCGCGTCCCACGCCCCCTTCGCGCCGGCGCCGAGGATGGCCGGCACCCCGAGCAGGAACGCGAAGCGGGCGGCCGGCTCGCGGCGCAGGCCGAGCAGCATACCGACGGTCAGCACCGCCCCCGAGCGCGATACGCCGGGGACGAGCGCCGCGGCCTGCGCGATGCCGAGCCCCAGCGACGGCAGCCAGCCCGGCGGGCCGTCCGCCCCGGAGCGGGAGCCCGGGTCGGAGGCGCGGGCGGCGGGACCATCCGGCGCCCGGCGGGGACGGCGGCCGGCGCGCTCGGCCGCCAGCATCGCGACGGCCCCCACGGCCAGGCTTGCCGCCGCCACCTCGGGCGTGCGCAGCGAGCCGGCAATCGCGTCGGCCGCCGCCAGGCCGACGACAGCGACGGGGAGCGAGGCCACGGCCAGCGACCACAGCAGGCGCCCGTCCCGATCGGGCTCGAACCAGGTCGCCGGACGCAGTGCGGCCCGGGCCAGCGCCCGCAGGTCCGCGTGGAAGTAGGCGACGATGGCGGCCAGCGTGCCGACGTGGCAGGCGACGTCGAACGCGAGCGCGAAGTCGTCGTCGAGGCGCCATCCGAGCAGGTCCCGCACCAGAATCAGGTGCGCCGAGCTGGAGATCGGGAGGAACTCGGTCACTCCCTGGACGACTCCGAGCAGTCCGGCCTCGAGCGCGCTCAAGGTCGCACGGGAACGCTCATGCCCGCGCCCTCCGCCGCTGGCGCTTCGGGCGTGCATCGCGCGCCCGTTGCGCCGCGGGGGCGCCGGCCGCGGGCAGCGCATCCGCCCGCGCGCGCCGCTCCGCCCGGCCCTGGGTGATGAGAATGGCGATGGTCGCGGCGATGAAGATGGTCGAGTAGGTCCCCGTGGCCACGCCGACGAGCATCGTGAACGCGAACCCCCGCAGCACCTCGCCCCCGAAGACGTAGAGGGCGAGCACGGCGAATCCGGTCGTGCCCGACGTGATGATGGTGCGGCCGAGCGTCTGGTTGATGCTCTTGTTGACGACCTGATCGAACTGGTCGCGCCGCATGAGGCGGAGGTTCTCGCGGACGCGGTCGAAGATGACGATCGAGTCGTTCACCGAGTAGCCGGTGATGGTGAGCATCGCGGCCACGACGTTCAGCGACAGGTCGTAGCCCAGGAACGTGAGCATCGACACCGTGACGAGGATGTCGTGCGCGACCGCCACCACCGCGCCGACCGCGAAGCTGAAGCGGAAGCGGAGGCTGATGTAGATCAGGATGCCGATCATCGCGAAGACGAACGCGTTGATCCCGCGCTGCCGGAGCTCCTCGCCGATGACCGGGCCGACGAGCTCCTGCCCGATGATCTCGAACTCCCCGAGGTCGCTCTCGCGCAGGGCGCCGACGACGGCCGTGGCGCCCTCCTCGAGGCTGGTTCCCACCTCGGGCCCGGCCTGCGGCAGACGCACCAGGATGGCGTTGTCCGCCGCGTCGCCGTACTGCTGGACGACCTTCTCCTCGATGGCGTCGAGGGCCTGCCGCACGGCGCCCTCGCCCGCCGGCTGCTCGAACTCCACGATGATCTGGGTTCCGCCCGAGAAGTCGAGCCCGAGGGGCAGCCCGCCGCGCACGACCAGCACGGCCACGCCGGCGGCGATGATCAGCGCCGAGACCCCGAAGGCGTGCCAGCGCCAGCGGAGGAAGTCGAAGTTGGGCGTCTTGAAGATAGGCATGACGAACGGCGGAGACTCCTAGATGCTCAGCGTCGCCGCCCGCCGGCGCGACAGGATCGTCTCGAACAGGGTCCGGGATACGAACACCGCCGTGAAGATGTTCGAGACCAGGCCGAAGAAGAGCGTCGTGGCGAAGCCCCGGATCGGCCCCGATCCGAACTGGAACAGGAACGCGGCGGCGATGAGCGACGCGACGTGCGTGTCGATGATCGTCAGCAGCACGCGGTCGAAGCCGGCCGCGACCGCCGCCGACACGCTCTTGGCGGAGCGCAGCTCCTCCTTGATCCGCTCGAAGATCAACACGTTGGAGTCGACCCCGATGCCGATGGTCAGGATGAGCCCGGCGATGCCGGGGAGGGTCAGGACCGCGTCGATGTAGGCCATGCACCCCATCAGGATGACGAGGTTCATCCCGATGGCCACCACCGCGTTGATGCCGGCCAGCTTGTAGTAGGTCAGCATGAAGAGCGCGACGAGGACGAGCCCCGCGAGCGACGCGGTGACCCCCGACCGGATCGAGTCGGCGCCCAGCGTCGGGCCGACGGTGCGCTCCTCGAGGTAGGTCAGCGAGGCCGGCAGGGCGCCCGAGCGGAGCGTGATCTGCAGATCCTCCGCCTCCTGCATGGTCACGCCGGTGATCTGGCCCTGGTCGGTGATGCGGCCCTGCAGGATCGGCGCCGAGCGCACCTGCCCGTCCAGGATGATGGCCAGCGCCCGGCCGATGTTGTTCCCGCTGATGTCGCCGAACTTGCGCGCGCCCTCCTGGTTGAGGGTGAAGCTGACGGCCGGCTGGTTGAACTCGTCCAGCGACGGCCGCGCGTTCCGCAGGTCGCGCCCCGTCACGGCGGCGACGCGGCGGACCAGATAGTAGAGCGGCTCGGCGGCGCCGCCGGGGTTGAGCAGGCTGGAGACCTGCGTCACCACCTCCATCTCGGGCGGCACGACGCCGTTGCGCGCCTCGAGCAGCGCCTCCCGGCTGGGCGCGGGGCCCTCCTCGACGAGCTTGAGCTCGAGGAGCGCCGTCGAGCGGATGAGCTCCTTCGCGCGGGCCACGTCGGAGACGCCGGGGAGCTGGACCAGGATCTGATCCCCGCCCACCCCGTGGGGGGCGACGATGGGCTCGGCGACGCCGAGCTCGTTGACGCGGCGCTCGATGGTCTCCAGCGCCTGGCGGACCGCCTCCTCGCGCAGCGTCTGCACCACCGGCGCCCGCATGCGGTAGATGTAGGAGCCGCCCGGCCCCGACTCGCGGTTGTACGAGGCCGAGAGGCGCTCGTCGGCAAGCTGGCGGAACTCGGCGTCGCGGGGTCCGGGCACGCCTTCGATGCGGATGGTCGTCGAGTCCTCGGGCAGCACCGTGGCGGTGTCGATGCCCTGCAGCGAGAGCTGCTCGCCGAGCTGCTCGGCCGCGGTCTCGGTCTCCACCTGGAGCGCGTCCTCCGTCTGCACGCGCATCACGAGGTGGACGCCGCCCTCGAGGTCGAGGCCGAGCCGGATGCGCTCCTCGGGCGGATAGACCGCCCACGCGGCCAGCACCCCGATCGCCAGGATGGCCAGGATCTTCCACTGCAGGTTCTTGCGCATGGTCCACCCCTACTGGTTCGACTCCGACACGACCGGATCCTTGCCCTGGTAGCCGCCGATCGCCGCGCGCGAGATCTCGATGCGCACCTTGTCGGCGATCTGGAGCTGCACGGACTTCTCGTTCACCTTCCTGACCGTCCCGTAGATGCCGCTCGTCGTCACCACCCGGTCGTCGACCTTCAGGCCGCCCTGGAACTCCTGCACGCGCCTCCGTTGCCGGCGCATGGGCAGGAGGATGATGAAGTAGAAGATGAGGAGGATGAGCGCGAACGGGAGGAACTGCACCAGCAGGGGCTGCTGGCCCGCCGGTTGCGCCATCGCGAACAGGGCCGCGGTGTCGAAAGCCTGCATCAATCGCCCGGGAGCTCGTGCCTCGGTCGGCGGGAGTACGTTCGGTGGAAGGCCTGCCGGAACACGTCGAACGAGCCGGAAACTATAGCTTCCCTCATCCGCCGCATGGTGTCAAGGTAGAAGTGTAGGTTATGCAGCGTGTTAAGGGTGGCCGCCGTCATCTCGCGGGCCACGTACAGGTGCCGCAGGTAGGCGCGCGAGAAGTGCCGGCAGGTGTAGCAGCCGCACTCGGGGTCGGGCGGCCGATCGTCCTCCGCGTGGACGGCGCCCTTGATGGACAGCGGGCCGCGGCGGGTGAAGAGCTGGCCGTTGCGGGCGTTGCGGGTCGGGAGCACGCAGTCGAACAGGTCGACGCCGCGCGCCACGGCCTCCACGAGGTCGTCCGGCATGCCGACGCCCATGAGATAGCGCGGCCGATCGGCGGGGAGCCGTTCCGCCGTGAGGCCCGCCGTCTCGTGCAGCACCGGCGGCGGCTCGCCGACGCTCAACCCGCCGATGGCGTAGCCGTCGAAGCCGAGCGCGACGGTCTCCCGCGCGCTCACCTCGCGCAGCCCCGGGTGGACGCCTCCCTGCACCACCCCGAACTGCGCCTGGCCGGGGGTCGTCATCGACTCGCCCCCGCCGGCCCGCCCCGCCCGCCAGGCCAGGAAGCGCTCCCGCGCGCGCCGCGCCCAGCGGAGCGTCCGCTCCATCGACGCGCGCGCCTCGTCCGCCGTGGCGGGGTACGGCGTGCACTCGTCGAACGCCATCGCGAGGTCCGCGCCGAGGCGCACCTGGACGTCGGTGGCGCTCTCCGGCGTCAGGCGGACGGCGCGGCCGTCGAGGTGGGAACGGAACGACACCCCGTCCTCGTCGATGGACCGCCGCGCGCCCAGGCTGAACACCTGGTAGCCGCCGCTGTCGGTCGCGAGGGGCCCGCTCCAGCCCATGAAGCGGTGCAGGCCCCCGCGCCGGGCGACGAGCGCGTCGCCGGGGCGCAGCAGCAGGTGATAGGTGTTGGCGAGCAGCACCCGGGCGCCGGCGTCGCGCAGGTCGCGCGGCGTCACCGCCTTCACCGCCCCCTGCGTGCCGACCGGCATGAACGCCGGCGTGTCGACGGCGCCGTGGGCCGTGGTGAGGATGCCGGTGCGGGCGCGGCCGTCCGTGCGGGTGACGCGAAAGCCGAACGCGGCCGACACTGCCGTATGGTACATACTTCCTTCCTGTGCAGCGCCTGCGCGTCGGCGTCATCTACGGCGGCCGCTCGAGCGAGCACGAGGTTTCGGTCGCATCCGCCGCCGCGGTCCTCGCCCACCTCGATCCGGCGCGCTACGAATCGGTCCCCATCCACATCGACCGCGGCGGCGGCTGGTCGCTGCCGGAGCGCCCGCCGCTGGAGTCGTCCGCCCGCGCGGTGATCGAAGGGGCGCGCCGGCCCGGCGAGGGCGCCGCCCCCGGCCCGGACGAGGCGCGCGTCGAGGCGCACCTGGTCGCCCATCCCCGCCGCGACACGATCGTCACCATCCGCCGCGAGCGCGCCGGCCGGGGCGCGGGCGCAGGCAGCCTGGTCGGAGCCGGCGCGGGTGGCGCGGGCGGCGACGGCGCGCACCCGGCCACGGTCGCGGGGCTGGCGCTCGACGTGGTCTTCCCGGTCGTCCACGGGCCGTACGGCGAGGACGGGACGCTGCAGGGGCTGCTCGAGCTCGCCAACGTGCCGTACGTCGGGGCGGGCGTCCTCGGCTCGGCGGTCGCGATGGACAAGGCGGTGGCGAAGACCCTGATCGCCGCGCGCGGGCTGCCGCAGGTCGACCACTGCGTGGTCGCGGGGCCCGACTGGGACGCGGACCCGGGGCGGGTGGCGGCCCGGGTCGAAGAGGCGCTCCCCTACCCGGTGTTCGTCAAGCCGTGCAACCTCGGGTCGAGCATCGGGGTGTCGAGGGCGGCAGACCGCGAGGAGCTGCGGCGGGCGCTGGCTCGCGCGCGCGAGTTCGACCGCAAGCTGCTCGTGGAGGGGGCGGTGGCCGATGCGCGCGAGATCGAGTGCGCGGTCCTCGGGAACGACGCGCCGGAGGTCTCGGTGCCGGGCGAGATCGTCCCCGCCGGCGACTTCTACGACTACGAGGCCAAGTACCTGGGCGACGACTCGGAGCTGATCATCCCCGCCCGGCTCTCCGCGGCGCGGGCCGACGCGGTGCGCGAGATGGCCGCGGAGGCGTTCCGGGCCGTCGAGGGCGCCGGCATGGCGCGCGTCGACTTCCTGCTCGCCGCGGCCGACGACCGCATCTACGTGAACGAGGTGAACACCATCCCGGGGTTCACGACGATCAGCATGTACGCGAAGCTGTGGGAGGCGTCGGGCCTCCCCTACGCCGCGTTGCTCGACCGCGTGATCGAGCTGGCGGTGGCCCGCCACGCCGCGAAGCAGCGGCTGCGCACGAGCGTGACGGACTGAACGTACGCTTCAGACGCCGTCCGCGGGGCGCTCCCCCGGCGGCCGGCGGCCGTCCCACACCAGGATGCGGCGGATGCGGTCGCCGGGCAGGAGGGCGTCGACCACCTCCATGCCGGCCACCACGCGGCCGAACGCGGTGTAGCGGCCGTCGAGGTGCGGCTGCGGCGAGTGGGTGATGAAGAACTGGCTCCCGCCGGTGTCGCGCCAGTCGAGGGCCATGCCGACCGTGCCGCGCAGGTAGGGCAGGTCGTTCAGCTCGTCGCGCAGCGTGTAGCCCGGGCCCCCCTCGTTGTCGTGGCGGGGGTCGCCGCCCTGGACGACGTAGTTGGGCACGACGCGCTGGAACGAGAGCTCGTCGAAGAAGCCCCGGCGCGCGAGGCGCATGAAGTTGTCGGCGGTGAGCGGGGCGTCGAGGACGGCCAGCTCGATCTCGATGGTGCCGCGGTCGGTCTCGACGTAGATGCGCGGCGAAACGGACGGCGCCACGAGGTCGGGCGCAGCGTAATCGGTGTCGGTGTCGGTGCCGGCGCCCGGCGCGGGCCGGATCGCCTGCGCGTAGTCCCCGTCGCCCGGGGCGAGGTCCGCGAGCAGCTCCGCGGCCACGACACGGACCGCCCAGTCGGGATCGTCGAGAGCCGCCTCGAGCGTCTCGCGCGCCGCCGGGAGGCCGTGGGCCGCGAGCGCCCGGAGGGCGGCGGCGCGGGCGAGGTAGGACGCGTCCCCCAGCCCGGCGCGATAGGCCTCGGCGAGCGCTTCGCCGCCGGCCGGCGGCCGGAGCTCGCCCCGGAACCCGCCGCGGAGCCGACCTCGGAGCTCACCGATGACGCGCGCCGCCGTCGCCCGCACCACGACGTCGGAAGCCGCCAGGTGCGCGGTCAGCGCGGCCTCGACGCCGGGCGCGCCGACCGCGGCCAGCGCCTCCAGGACGCTGGGCACGACCCGCTCGTCCGTGTCGTCGAGCATCGCGGCCAGGCGGCCGGCGGCCGCCTCGGGATCGACCTCCCGCATGGCCTCGGCCACGGCCCGCCGGACGCGCCAGTCCGCATCCGGCCCCAGCCCCGACAGCATGCGCAGGAAGGCCTCGGGATCGGCGGCCGCGAGGGCGCGCAGCGAGGCGGCGCGGAGCGGCGCCCACGAATGCGTCATGAGCTCGGTGAACACGGGGACCGACGCCGCGCTGCGGTGGCGCGCAAGGGCGTCGATGGCCTCCAGCCGGAGCATGCGGTCGAGGTCGCGGATGCGCACGAAGCGGTCGAGCTCGGCCGCGGCGGCCGGATCGTCGATCGCGCCGAGGGCGCGGACGGCGCTGACGACGACGCGGTCGTCGCGGCGGTCGCGATCGAGGAGCGCCGCGAGCGTCCCGACGGCACGCGGATCGCCGAGCGCCCCGAGCCCCCGCGCGGCGAAGGCGACGCCGATGGAGCCGCGAATGGTGGCCAGCGTGGTGAGGGCGTCGAAGGCGCGGGGGTCCGCGACCTGCTGCAGCGCATAGGCCACGGGCCACCACCAGAGGATCGGCTGCCCGTCCTCGAAGAGGATGGCCTGCGCCAGCGGCTCGTACTCCCCGAGGCGGGCCAGCGCATAGACCCCGAGCCGAAAAGCCTCGACCTCGTCGTTCAGCGGGTACGAGACGTCCTCCGGATCGACGTCGAAGGCGGCGGAACGGTGGCGCTCGACGAGCGCGCCGATGGCGCCGGCCGCAGACGGGTCCCCGAGGCGGCCGAGCGCCTCCGCCGCGCGCCCCCGAACCTTCGGCGACGGATCCTCGAGGGCGAGCCGGAGCGGAGCCGCGGCGGCGGGGTCGCCGATCAGCCCCAGGGCGAACGCCGCCATCAGCCGCACCTCGGGCTCCGCCTCGGTCGCCTCGAGACGGCGCGCGAGCGGCTCCACGGCTTCGGGGAGCCCCACCCGGCCGAGGGCGAGGGCGGCGCGCCGCCGGATGCGGGAGCTGGGATCGTCGAGGTAGGCGATGAGCTGCGGGGCGGCGCCGTCGAGGCCTGCCCCGCCGGCGCCGCGGGAACCCGCCGGTGCATCGCCCAGGATGCGCCGGTCCTCCAGGCGCAGCATGGTCGCCAGCTTCTGGTCCGTCGTCGGAGGAATCGGCCGCGCGGGCGTCATCGGCCGCGCGGCGCAGGCGCCGGCGCAGACCGCACCCAGGAGGAGCAGGCCGGCGAGCGACCGGGCGGCGAGCGACGTCACGGGGATGAGCGCCATCATAGCATTAGGCCGACGCCGCGTGACCACCAGCCCCCGCTCCCCCGCCGATCCGCTCGCCTGGCTCTTCGCGCTCGAGCAGCACGGCATCAAGCTCGGCCTCGCCAACATCCGCGCCCTGGCCGCCGCCCTGGACCATCCGGAGCGCGCGTTCGCGCCCATCCTGGTCGCCGGGACCAACGGCAAGGGCTCGGTGGCCGCGATGATCGAGCGGGGACTGCGGGCGGCCGGCTACCGCACCGGGCTCTACACCTCGCCTCACCTGGTGCGCCTCGCCGAGCGCATCGCCGTCGCCGGGCGCCCGGTGAGCGAGTCCACCCTCGCGGCGGGGGCCGACGGGCTCCGGGCGCTCGTGGACCGGCTGCGCGCGGCCGGCCGCCTCGAGGCGCCGCCGACCTTCTTCGAGGCGACGACGGCGATGGCGCTGGCCCGCTTCCGCGCCGCGGAGATCCAGGTCGCCGTCCTCGAGGTCGGGATGGGCGGCCGCTTCGATGCCACGAACGTCGCCCGCCCGGTGGCGGTGGCGATCCCCTCCATCGATCTGGACCACGAGCGCTTCCTGGGATCGACCATCGAGGAGATCGCGTTCGAGAAGGCGGGCGTGATCGACCCGGGCGCGGTGGTCGTGAGCGGCGAGCCGAAGCCGGCCGCGCGCGAGGTGCTGCGGCGCATCGCCCGCGAGCGCGGCGCGCGGTTCGTGGACGCCGGCGCCGGCGCCGGCGCCGACCTGCGCGCCCGGATCCGGGAGGGGCGCTCGGAGGTGGAGAGGCTCAGGACGCCGCGCGGCCGCTACGGTCCGCTGACGCTGGCCCTCCGGGGCCGCCACCAGCTCCGCAACGCCGTCGTGGCGGTGCGCGTCCTGGAGGAGCTCGGCGCGGCCGGCCTGGCCGTCCCCGCCACCGCGATCGAGCGCGCGCTCACGGAGGTCCGCTGGCCGGGCCGTCTCGACCTGCGGGAGCGCGGTCCCGGGCGCCGCGTGCTCCTCGACGCCGCCCACAACGTCGCGGCGGCCGCCGCGTTCGGCGCCTACGTCCGCGAGATCGCACCCGAAGGCTTGCCGCTCGTGTTCGGCACGTTGCGCGACAAGGATGCGGCGGGCATGGTGCGGGCGATCGGCTCGGCCGCCAGCCGGTTCGTCTGCACGCCGGCCGGCACGCCCCGGGAGCGGCCGGCCGCGGAGCTGGCGGAGCTGGTGCGGCGGGTGCGCCCCGGGACCCCGGTCGACGTGGCGCGGGGGCCGCTCGAGGCACTCGCCGAGGCCTGGCGGCACGGCCCGCTGGCCGGTGCCGCGGGGTCGATCTACCTGGTCGGGTCGCTCATCGAGGGCCTGGAGCCGGTGCGGCCCGGACCGCCGGTACCGGACACCGATGCCTGACCACGAACGGGGATGACGCGAGGACGGGAGCAGCGGTCGAGCCCGCCGCACTCAATCGGGGCGCCGTGGAATCAGGGCGGTCAGCACGGTCTGGAGGGTGGATTCGACTGCATCGACACGACCTGCCAGGCGCTCGATTCGGACCGTCAGCCAGAGCACGCCGGCTGCGGTCAGTACGTCTACGGCGTTCACGTTCTCCAGCATGCGAGTGATCCTCCCACCGCCGCCGGGCGCGCCATAAGGGCCTGCGGCATCAGCACTGTGCGATGCCGCAACTCGCACCTTCGCCCGGTGCGCCCCGGCAGGGCGCTCCCGCCACACCCAATTCTACGCCGCCCGGCCGAGTGAATCCCCGCCCCTCCGTACACGGCGCCCTGCACGTCGCGCGCGGAGCCCGCATCAGGAGTCCTCGGGTCACCGTGGGTAGTAAAGTAAATCCTAGTCTCAATTTTCTGTTGCACATTCCGATTTCGAATCGTATATATTGATTCCAGGATCGATCATGGATATCGCGAACCTGAAATGTGCGAGCTGCGGGCGGATGATGCAGATCGGCCGCATGGCGTGCCGCCGCTGCGGCGTGGCCCTCGAGGCGGCCTTCGACATTCCGCCGCTGGCCCGGCTGCCGGTGAAGGACCAGCTCTTCGTCGTGGCCTTCGTCCGGCACCACGGCTCCATCAAGAAGATGGAGCGGCTGCTCGGCGTCAGCTACCCCACCGTCAAGAACCGCCTGCGGGCCATCGGAGCCGCTCTGGACCGGAGCTTCGACGCCCCGTCGCCGAACGCGGCGGTGCTCGACCGGCTCGCGGCCGGCGAGATCACGGTGGAGCAGGCGCTCGAGAGGATTGAAGAAGGATGATGCCCGTCCTCGGAGTCGTGGGGGTCGGAGGCCGGCGGTGGACCGTGCCGCTGCCGCTCCCCCTCGTCCTCCTGTGGCCGCTCGTCCTGGTGCCGCTGGGCGCGGCGGCGGGGCTCGAGCGACTGCTTCGACCGAGCGCCGCCAGCCCGCGTCGGCCCACGGTGGCCGGCGCGGTGCTCGCGATGCTGTGGCAACTGTCCGGCCTGCGGATCGACGTCTGTTCCGCACGCGGAGTCCGCGTGCTGCTGTGGCTCCTGTAGAGCGCCCGACCGGCGCGTGCCGAGGGTCGCTCGCGGGAGGCGATTGCGTGACAAGAGGAGGAAGCGTCATGGACAGCGAACGGCGAAAGGTGCTCGAAATGCTGGCGGAGGGCAAGGTCTCGGCGGACGACGCGGAGCGGCTGCTCGAGAAGCTGGACGGATCCGGCGCCGGGGATGCCCCGAGCGCCGGCGGCGCGGCGGGCGCCGGGGGCGCGGCGGAAGCGGCGGAGGGCCCGAAGGCGAACGGCCGGGCGCCCCTCAAGTACCTGCGGGTCCTCGTCGACAGCGCCGACGGCGACAAGGTCAACGTCCGGGTGCCGCTGGGCCTGCTGCGCACCGGCGTCAGCCTGGCCATGCTGCTGCCGGCCGTCGCCGGCGAGAAGCTGAGCGAGAACGGCATCGACCTCTCCAACCTGAGCGGCGACGCCCTGGTCGAGGAGCTGCGGGAGCTGACGGTCGACGTCGATTCGGCGAAGGGCGACACCGTCCGCGTCTTCTGCGAGTGAAGTCGTCCGGCCGCCCCGCCCCGCGGCCGGCCCGGACGCTCCGGGCGGTCGCGGGGCGTCCGGCGGCGTCCGGGGGCGTCCCGTATACTCCGCCGCGATGCGCTATGCCGTCGTGACCTTCGGGTGCCGCGTGAACCAGGCCGACTCGTTCGGCCTGGAGCGGCAGCTCCGCGCCGCGGGCGGCCGCGCGGCCCCGGCCGAGGCGGCGGATCTGGTCGTGGTCAACAGTTGCTCGGTGACGGCCTCCGCCGACCAGGGGACGCGCCAGGCGATCCGGCGGGTGGCCCGGCTGAACCCGGGCGCGCGCATCGTCGCCACCGGCTGCTACGCAACGCGCGACGCGGCCGCCGTGGCCGCGCTCCCGGGCGTCGTCGCCGTCGTTCCCAACGACGACAAGGAAGCGCTGGCCGAGCGCCTCCTGACCCTCGCCCGCGCGGACGGGCGCGCCGGGACCCCGCGCGAGCGCGAGGCGCCCGGCCCGACGACGGCGGAGCGCTTCGGGGACGGCGACGGCGCCTGCGGGGCGCCCCTGCCGCCCGGAGCGGCGGGCCGCACGACGTATACGCTGCGCGTGCAGACCGGCTGCGACGAGGTCTGCTCCTACTGCATCATCCCGTCGACGCGGGGGCGCGGGCGGAGCGTGCCGCTCGCGCGGGTCCTCGACGAGCTCGACCGCGCGGCGGAGGCGGGCTACCGGGAAGCGGCGCTCACCGGCGTGCACCTCGGCAGCTACGGGCGCGACCTGGCGCCGCGCGCGTCCCTGCTGGACCTGCTGCGCGCCCTGGACCGGCATCCCTCGACGGTGGTGGTGCGGCTGAGCTCGCTCGAGCCGATGGACTGCACGCCGGCCATCGTCGACCTCGTCGCGGCGAGCCCCCGCTTCGCCCCCCACTTCCACCTGCCGCTGCAGCACGCGAGCGACGCGGTGCTGCGCGCGATGCGGCGCCCCTACACGCTGGACGACTACCGGCGCATCGTGTCGGGCATCCGGGCGCGGATGCCGCACGCGGCGATCGGCAGCGACCTGATCGTCGGCTTTCCGGGCGAGACCGACGGCGACTTCGAGGCGACGCTGGCGTACCTCGCGCGCAGTCCCCTGACCGGCCTGCACGTCTTCCCGTACTCGGACCGCCCCGGCACGGCGGCGAGCCGTCTCGGCGGCAAGGTCGACGGGGCGCGGGTACGCGAGCGGGCGCGCGCCGTCCGCGAGGCGGGGGCGGCGCTTGCCGGCCGCTTCCGCCGCGCGCAGGTGGGCACGCTGCGCACCAGCATGGAGCACTACATCGCGCGCGCCGGAGGCGGGGCCGTGGCCCTGACCGACAACTACCTGAAGGTCCGCATTCCGGCCGGTCACCCGGAGAACGCCCGCGTGACGGTCCGCATCACGAAGGCCGGAGACACCGTAGACGGCCTCGTGGTCACGGCAGGCGGGCCGCCATCCGCTGCCCCGCCGACGGCAGGGCCCCCTCGAGGATGAGCTGGCCGCAGGCCGCGCGGATGTCGCGGCCCCGGCTCTTGCGCACCGACACCCGGACACCGGCCGCGGCCAGGGTCCGGCCGAACGCGTCCACGCGGTGGTCCGGAGGCCGGCGGTAGGGGATGCCGGGCGCCTCGTTGAGGGGGATCACGTTCACCTTGGAGCGGATGCCCTGCAGCAGCCGGGCGAGGCGGCGGGCGTCGGCGGGGGCGTCGTTCACGCCGTCGAGGAGCACGTACTCGAAGGTGATGCGCTCCCGGCGCCCGACCGGGAACCGGCGGCACGCGGCGAGCAGCTCGGCCAGCGGGTACTTCCGGCCGAGCGGGACGAGGCGCTCGCGGAGCTCCTCGGTGGCGGCGTGCAGCGAGACGGCGAGGTTCGGCATGACGGGCTCGGTGGCGAGGCGCGCGAGGCCGGGCAGGACGCCCACGGTCGAGAGCGTGACGCGGCGGGGCGGCACGGCGAGCCCGCACTCCGACGCCAGCATGCGCAGGGCGCGCATCGTCGGCTCGTAGTTGTGCAGCGGCTCGCCCATCCCCATCAGGACGACGTTGAAGGGTCGGTCGGCGAGCGCCAGGTCGTGGGCCATCGCACGCACCTGACCGGCGATCTCGCCCGCCGTCAGGTTGCGGGTGAGCCCCATGCGGCCGGTGAGGCAGAAGCCGCACTGCATCGCGCAGCCCACCTGCGTCGATACGCAGAACGTCCGGGCCGGCGTGTCCGGGATGAAGACCGCCTCCACGCCGCGGCCGTCGCCGAGGGCGAGCCGGAACTTGACGGTGCCGTCGCGCGAGCGCGCCCGCTCGACGACGGTCGGCGTGGGGACGGCGAACGCCGCCGCGAGGCGCGTCCGCAGCGACGCCGGCAGGTCGGTCATGCGCGCGAAGTCGGTCACGCCGCGGCGATAGACCCAGCGGTAGATCTGCCGGGCGTGGAAGGCGGGCGCGCCGAGACCGGCCACGGCGGCCTCGAGGGCCGGCAGCTCCAGCTCCGTCAGATCGCGCGGGCCGGCAGCGTCTGGCGCGCCGCCCGGCGCCGGAGCGGCCCCTTCCGTGGCGCTCATCGCGGCATGGTACTACCGCGGCGCTGTGCTATGATCGCGGCGCCGGTTGGTTTCCAGCAACTCATTCCCCCGCAACCCTTACGGGGCCCCAGAAGCCCCTCTTGAGGCCTGCCCGCCCGGGTCGGCGGGCAGGTGGCGGCCGGTGTGGCTTCGGCAATGATCGAGCGCGCGGTGTTCGACAACGGGCTCCGTCTGCTGACCGAGAGCATGCCCGACGTGCGGTCGGTCAGCCTCGGGGCCTGGCTGACCCGCGGGTCGCGCGACGAGGGCGCCGAGCACCCGGGCATCGCCCACTTCGTCGAGCACATGCTCTTCAAGGGCACGACCTCGCGCAGCGCCGAGGCGATCGCGCAGGAGGTCGACTCGCTCGGCGGGCACCTCGACGCGTTCACGGCCAAGGAGTGCGCCAGCTACTACGTCAAGGTGCTCGACGAGCACCTGCCGCGCGCGCTCGACATCCTCTCCGACCTGCTCCTCAACCCCGCGTTCGACGCCCGCGAGATCGCGCGCGAGCAGAAGGTGGTGGTCGAGGAGATCAAGATGGTCGAGGACACGCCGGACGACCTCGTGCACGAGCTCTACACGGCGCGCTTCTGGCCGGACCACGCGCTGGGGCGTTCCATCCTCGGCACCGCGGAGTCGGTCGGGGCCCTCGACGCCCCCGCGCTCCGCGACTACTTCGCCCGCAGCTACACGGCGGGCAGCCTCGTCATCGCGGCGGCCGGCCACGTCGAGGCGGGCGCGGTCCGCGAGCTCGTCGGCGAGGCGTTCGGGACGCTGACCGCGGGCACGCCGCAGGCTCCCGCCGCGGCCCCGGAGGTCGCGGCGGGACTGCTCGTCCGGGACAAGGACCTCGAGCAGAGCCATCTCTGCCTGGGCACGCGGGCCTACGCCCACGACCACCCCGACCGCTACGTGACCTACGTGCTCAACACGGTGCTGGGCGGCTCGATGAGCTCGCGCCTGTTCCAGAACGTGCGGGAGAAGCGCGGGCTGGCCTACGCGGTGGCGAGCAGCCTGGCGGCGTACCGCGACGTCGGCGCGCTCACCGTCTACGCCGGCTGCGACGCCGCCTCGGTCTCCGAGGTGGTCGATCTCGTGGTGGCGGAGCTCCGGGGCATGAAGGCGGCGCCGATGGAGGCGTCCGAACTGCAGCGGGCCAAGGACCACCTGAAGGGCAGCCTGGTGCTGGGCCTCGAGAGCACCTCGAGCCGCATGTCGCAGCTCGCGCGCTCCGAGATGTACTTCGGCCGCCAGATCGACATCGACGAGACGCTGGCGGCCCTCGACCGCGTGACGGCGGACGACGTGCAGCGCGTGGCGGCGGACCTGTTCGCGAACGGCAACCTCGCCGCGACGGTGCTCGGCCCGGTCGGCGGCCAGGGCCTCTCGGAGTCGCAGCTCGATCTCGGGTGACGCCCGGACTCGGGTGACGCCCGGAAAGGAGACCGCGCCATCGCCGTCCGGCTCACGGTGCTCGCCAGCGGCAGCGCCGGCAACGCCACGCTCGTCTCCGACGGGACCTCGCGCGTGCTGATCGACGCCGGCCTGAGCTACCGCGAGCTGACTCGGCGCCTGCTCCGGCTCGACGTCGACCCGGCCGCCGTGGACGCCGTCTTCATCACGCACGCCCACGGCGACCACACGCGCGGCGCGGCCCTGCTCTCGCGGCGGCACGGGGTGCCGGTGCACGCCACGGCGGCCATCCGGTCGGAGTGGGGCGCGCCCGGCGTCGACGTGTGGCGGACGCTGCGGCCGGGACGGGCGCGGGCGGTGGGCGGCCTGCGCTTCGTGCCCTTCGAGATCCCGCACGACACGGCGGCGGTCGGGTTCCGCGTGGAGACGGCGGAGGGCGCGATCGGCTACGCCACCGACGTGGGGGCGCTGACGCCGCCGGTCACGGCGCGGCTGCGCGACTGCCGGGTTCTGGTCATCGAGTCGAACCACGCCGCCGAGCTGCTGCGCGTGAGCCCCTACGCGCGGTCGACGCGCGAGCGCATCGCCAGCGCGGAGGGGCACCTGTCGAACGAGGCCCTCGCCGCCTTCGTGCGCGAGGAGCTGGCCGACGCCGTGCGTTGCATCGTGCTGGCCCACGTGAGCCGGGTGAACAACCTGCCGGAGCTCGCCGAGATGACGTGCCGCGAGGCGCTCCACGCGTCGGGGCGGCGCAACGTCGAGGTCGTCGTCGCGCGCCAGGATCGCCCCACGGAGACCATCGACCTCGGCGCGTGGCCGGCGGTGCCGGCTCCGCTCGCGGGCCGGGCGCAGCAGGTCGCGCTGCCCTTCTGACGCACCGATCCCATGTGACCCCGCGATGATTCCCCGCTACACGCCCCCCGAGATGGGTTACCTCTGGAGCGACCAGCAGCGCTACGAGACCTGGCTGCGGGTCGAGATCGCGGCGGCTCGCGCGATGGCGGCCCACGGCGTCATCCCGGCCGACGCGGCGCGCGACATCGCCGAGCGCGGCAAGGTCGAGGCCGCGCGCGTCGACGAGATCGAGCGCGAGACGCGTCACGACGTGATCGCCTTCACGACCGCCGTCGCCGAGCACGTCGGCCCGTCGGCCCGCTGGCTGCACTTCGGCATGACGTCGTCCGACGTCCTCGACACCGCGCTGGCGCTCCAGATGCGGGGCGCCTGCGACCTCGTCCTCCAGGACCTCTGCGCCCTGATGCGGGCGGTCGCGGCGCGGGCCCACGAGCACCGGCGGACGCCGATGATCGGCCGGACCCACGGCGTGCACGCCGAGCCGATGACGTTCGGGCTGAAGCTGGCCCTGTGGCACGCCGAGCTGGAGCGCGACCGCCAGCGGCTGCTGCGCGCGCGCGAAGCGGTCAGCGTGGGCAAGCTCTCCGGCGCGGTCGGGACCTACGCGCACCTCGCGCCCGAGATCGAGCGGGCGGTGTGCGACGAGCTCGGCCTGACGCCGGCTCCGGTCGCCTCGCAGGTCGTGCAGCGGGACCGCCACGCGGAGCTCGCGAGCGCCCTGGCCATCACCGGCGCGTCGCTCGAGACGTTCGCGGTCGAGGTGCGCGGGCTGCAGAAGACCGAGATCGGCGAGGTGGCGGAGCCCTTCGCGCGGGGGCAGAAGGGCTCTTCGGCGATGCCGCACAAGCGCAACCCGATCGGCTGCGAGCAGATCACGGGGCTCGCCCGCCTGCTCCGATCGAACGCGATGGCGGCGCTCGAGAACGTCGCCCTGTGGCACGAGCGGGACATCTCGCACTCGTCGGTCGAGCGCGTGATCCTGCCGGACAGCTTCGCGGTGCTCGACCACATGCTGCGCCGCTTCACCGGCATCGTGCGCGACCTGGTGGTCGACCCCGGCCGGATGCGGGAGAACCTCGACCGGTCGCGGGGCGTGGTCTTCTCCGGCTCGGTCCTGCTCGCGCTGGCCAGCCGCGGCGTGTCGCGCGAGGACGCCTACGTGATGGTGCAGCGCAACGCCATGCGGTCGCACGACGAGGGCGCCGAGTTCCGCAGTCTGCTGCACGCCGACCCCGACGTGACGGCGGTGCTCTCCGGCGACGAGATCGACCGCGCGTTCGACGTCGAGGCGCAGCTCCGGCACGTCGACACGATCTTCGAGCGCGTCTTCGGATCCGGCGCGGCGGCAGGCGCCCCGGCCCCCGGTGGGGCCTCGGCCGCGACGCCCGCCGGCGCGGCGGCCCCCGCCCCGTCGGAGGCGGCGCGATGAGGGCGCGGGTCTTCGTGACGCTCAAGCCGTCGATCCTCGACCCGCAGGGCAAGACGATCCTCGGCGCGCTGCGCTCGCTGGGCTACGGCGCGGTGCAGGACGTGCGCCAGGGCAAGTTCTTCGAGATCGACGTCGCCGCCGGGTCGGCCGGCGAGGCGCGTTCCCTCGCGGAGGAGATGGCCGACCGCCTGCTGGCGAACCCGGTGATCGAGAGCTACCGGGTGGAGATCGAGGACCCGGGGCGGACATGAAGGTCGCGGTGGCCGTGTTCCCGGGCTCGAACTGCGATCACGACGCGTACCACGCGCTGAAGCACGTCATCGGCTGCGACGCGGCGTTCGTCTGGCACAAGGCGGGCGACCTCGGCGGCGCCGACGCCGTGATCCTGCCGGGCGGCTTCTCGTACGGCGACTACCTGCGGACGGGGGCCATCGCGCGCTTCTCGCCGATCATGGCCCGCGTCGTCGAGTTCGCGGCGGCGGGAGGGCCCGTGCTCGGCATCTGCAACGGCTTCCAGGTGCTGCTCGAGGCGGGCCTGCTGCCGGGCGGCATGCGGCGCAACCGGGGGCTGAAGTTCATCTGCGAGCACGTTCACCTGCGCGTGGAGCGGACCGGCACGCCGTTCACCGGACGGGCGCGCGCCGGGCAGGTGCTCCGGATGCCGATCGCGCACGGCGAGGGGAACTACTACGCCGACCCGGCCACCCTGGAACGGCTGGAGGCCGACGGGCGCGTCGTGTTTCGCTACGCGGCGCCGGACGGCACGATCGAAGAGCGGTGGAACGTGAACGGCTCCACGGCGGCGATCGCCGGCATCTCGAACGCGCAGGGGAACGTGGTGGGGCTGATGCCTCACCCGGAGCGTGCCTGCGAGGCGGCGCTCGGGAGCGCCGACGGCCGCGTCGTGCTGGAGTCGCTGGTGGAGGCGTGCGCGGCGGCACGCGGCGGAGGCGCGCGGACGGCGGCGGGAGGCGGCGGAGTCGCGGCGCGCGAAGAAACGGCGCGGACGGGAGCGCAATGAACGACGCCAGCCGCGGCGCCGTCGACCGGGAGCAGGCGGCGGCGCACGGACTCACGGAGGGAGAGTTCGAGCGCATCGTCTCGATCCTGGGGCGCCGCCCGAATCTCGTCGAGCTCGGCATCTTCTCGGTGATGTGGTCCGAGCACTGCAGCTACAAGAGCTCGCGCGTGCACCTGCGCCGGCTTCCGACGGCGGGGCCGCACGTGCTGCAGGGCCCCGGCGAGAACGCCGGCGCCATCGCGATCGACGACGAGCTGGCCGCCGTCTTCAAGATCGAGTCCCACAACCACCCCTCGTTCATCGAGCCCTACCAGGGCGCCGCGACCGGCGTGGGCGGCATCATCCGCGACATCTTCACCATGGGCGCGCGGCCGATCGCGCTGGCGGACTCGCTGCGCTTCGGGCCGCTCGACGAGCCGCTCGCGCGGCGCATCCTGGAGGGCGTGGTGGCCGGCATCGCCGGCTACGGGAACAGCATCGGGGTACCGACGGTCGGGGGCGAGGTGGGCTTCGACGAGAGCTACGCCGGCAACCCGCTGGTCAACGTCTTCTGCCTCGGCGTGGTCCGGCGCGACGGCCTGATCCGGGGACGCGCCGAAGGCATCGGGAACCCCGTCTACTACGTCGGGGCGAAGACCGGCCGCGACGGCATCCACGGCGCGACCATGGCGTCGGCGGAGTTCGACGACGCGTCGGCCGAGAAGCGGCCGAACGTGCAGGTCGGCGACCCGTTCCTCGAGAAGCTGCTGCTCGAGGCGTGCCTGGAAGCGCTCCGGGTGGATGCGATCGTCGCGCTGCAGGACATGGGCGCGGCGGGCCTGACGTGCTCGGCCTGCGAGATGGGCGCCCGCGGCGGCGTCGGCATCGAGATCGACATCACCGACGTGCCGCAGCGGGAAGCCGGCATGACGCCCTACGAGATCATGCTGTCGGAATCGCAGGAGCGGATGCTCTTCGTCGTCCGGCGGGGCGGCGAGGCGGCGGTGGAGCGCATCTTCGCCAAGTGGGATCTCGACGCGGTGCGCATCGGGACCGTGACCGGCGACGGCCTCCTGCGCGTCCGACACCGCGGCGCGACGGTGGCGGAGATCCCCAACCGGCCGCTCGCCGACGAGGCGCCGCTCTACGACCGGCCGGTCCGCGAGCCGGAGGACCTGACGGCGCGGCAGACGCTCGACCCGGAGGCGCTCCGCGCGCGTCCGGCCCCGTCCCCGGCGGATGCGCTCCTGGCGCTCCTGGCGTCGCCGTCCGTGGCGAGCACGGGCTGGATCTCGCGGCAGTACGACCATATGGTGCGGACCAACACGCTGCTGCCCCCCGGGCGGGGCCCGGGCGTGGTGCGCGTCAAGGGGACCCGCCGCGCGCTCGCCTTCTCCGTCGACGGGAACGGGCGGCACTGCTGGCTGGACCCCTACAGCGGCGCGGTGCTGGCCGTCGCGGAGTCGGCCCGCAACGTCGCCTGCGCGGGGGCGCGGCCGGTGGCGGCCACGAACTGCCTCAACTTCGGCAACCCGGAGCGGCCCGAGATCATGTGGGAGTTCGCGCGCGCGGTGGCCGGGCTGGGCGACGCCTGCCGAGCCCTGGAGGTGCCGATCACGGGAGGCAACGTCAGCCTCTACAACGAGACCGCGGGCCAGGCCATCCTGCCGACGCCGGTCGTCGGCGTGGTCGGGATCCTCGACGACGCCGACCGCGTCCTGGGCGGCGTCTTCCGGCGGCCGGGGGCGGTGATCGTGCTGCTCGGCGCGCCGGACGGGGCGACCCTCGGCGGCAGCGAGTACCTCAAGCGCATCCACGGCTGGACGCGGGGCACGCCGCCGGCGATCGACCTCGGGGCCGAAAAGGCGCTCCAGGGCCTCGTGGCGGCCCTCGCCGCCGACGGGCGGCTCGACTCGGCGCACGACTGCGCGGAGGGCGGGCTGGCCGTGACCCTGGCCGAGTGCTGCTTCGGCGGCGGCGGGATCGGCGCCGCGATCGCGCTCCCGGCCCCCGCCGGCGAAGACCGGGTGGCGCAGGCCACGGCGCTCTTCGGCGAGGCGGCCACGCAGGTCGTCGTCTCGACGTCCGAGGACGACGCGGACGAGGTCCTCGCCCGCGCGCGCGCCGCCGCCGTGCCGGCGCACGTGCTCGGGCGCACCGGCGGCTCCCGGCTGCGCATCGCGGACGGCGGCGCCGCGCTCGTGGACCTGCCCCTGGCCGAGGCGGAGCAGGCCTGGTCGACGGGGCTGTCGCACCACTGGGAGCCTTCCGCGGCATAATTGGGGTGAGCCGTGTCTGACGGATTCCGCGACGCGTGCGGCGTGTTCGGCATCTTCGGGCATCAGCAGGCCGCCTCGATGACCTACCTCGGCCTGTACGCCCTGCAGCACCGGGGGCAGGAGAGCGCGGGCATCGCAGTGGCCGAGGATGGCCGCCTGCGGCTGACGCGGGCCATGGGCTACGTGTCGGACGTGTTCGACGACCGGATCCTGGCCGATCTGACGGGGCCCGCCGCGATCGGCCACGTGCGCTACTCGACGTCCGGCGACAGCCGCATCACCAACGCACAGCCGATCCTGATCGACTGCGCCCACGGCCAGATCGCCCTCTGCCACAACGGCAACCTCGTCAACGCGGGCGAGCTGCGCGACGAGCTGGTGCGGCGCGGGAGCATCTTCCAGACCGGCAGCGACACCGAGGTCGTCCTGCACCTCTACGCGAAGTCGCAGGCGGCGTCGCCGGCGGACGCCATCGTCGAGTCGGTGTCGCAGGTGCGGGGCGCCTTCTCGCTTGCCATGCTGACGCCGGAGCGCCTGATCGCGGTGCGCGACCCGCACGGCTTCCGCCCCCTGGCCCTCGGGCGGCTGGACGACGCCCACGTGGTCTGCTCGGAGACCTGCGCCCTCGACCTCATCGGCGCCCGCTACGTTCGCGACGTCGCCCCGGGCGAGGTGCTGGTCATCGACGCCGAGGGGCTGCGGTCGTTCCGCCCCTTCGCTCCCGTCCAGCCCGCCCACTGCGTCTTCGAGCACGTCTACTTCTCCCGGCCCGACAGCTACGTGTTCGGGCGGAGCGTCAACGAGGTGCGCACGAACCTGGGGCGGCGGCTGGCGCGCGAGACCGCGGTCGAGGCGGACGCGGTGGTTCCGATTCCCGACTCGGGCCTCTGCGCGGCGATGGGCTACGCCGAGGAGTCCGGCATCCCGCTGAAGATGGGCCTCATCCGCAACCATTTCGTCGGGCGGACGTTCATCCAGCCGCAGCAGTCCATCCGGGCGTTCAAGGTGAAGGTCAAGCTGAACACCGTGCGCGACATCCTCGACGGGCAGCGCGTGGTGCTGGTGGACGACTCGATCGTGCGCGGCACGACGAGCCGCAAGATCGTCTCGATGATCAAGGCGGCGGGAGCGGCCGAGGTACACATGCGGATCAGTTGCCCGCCGACCGTCGCTCCCTGCTACTACGGCATCGACACCCCGCACCGCGAAGAGCTGATCGCAGCCCGCCGCGGCGTCGACGAGATCCGCGACTTCATGGGCGCCGACACCCTGGCCTACCTGAGCATGGAGGGGCTGCGCGCGGCGGTCGGACCGCGGAGCGGCGACTACTGCACGGCCTGCTACACGAAGGACTATCCGGTAGGCCCGCCGCGCGACCAGGAGGCCTACATGCAGATGGTGCTCAAGATGGCGGACGCGTCGGCGCAGCGCTCCGCGGACCCATGATCGCGCGCGCACGCCGGGCCGGCCTCGCCGCGGCGGCGTGCCTCGCCGACCTGCCGGCCGGCCCGCCGGGGCCCCTCGCCGGCTTCCCGCTCTGAGGGTGCGGCGCAAGCACGCGGAAGGGCGCGATCAGGCGATGGACTACAAGGCGGCGGGCGTCGACATCGACGGCGCGAACGCGCTCGTGGCGCGCGTCCGCGACCTGGCGCGCAGCACGTTCACGGGCGGCGTGCTCTCGGACATCGGAGCGTTCGGCGGCGTGTTCCGGCCCGACCTGGCGGGCTTCGCCGAGCCGGTCCTGGTGGCCAGCGCCGACGGCGTCGGCACCAAGCTGAAGGTGGCCTTCGCGGCCGGCCGCCACGACACGGTCGGCGTCGACCTGGTCAACCACTGCGTGAACGACATCCTGGTGCAGGGCGCGCGGCCTCTCTTCTTCCTCGACTACCTCGCCACGGGCGTGCTCGGTCCGGACGTCGCGGCGGCCGTCGTCGCGGGCGTGGCCGAGGGGTGTCGGGCGAACGGGTGCGCGCTCCTCGGCGGCGAGACGGCGGAGATGCCCGGCATGTACGCGGCCGGCGAGTACGACCTGGCCGGCTTCGTGGTCGGACTCGCGGATCGACGGGCTCTCGTCGACGGGCGGCGCATCGTCCCGGGCGACGTGCTGGTCGGCCTGCCGTCGTCGGGCCTGCACACGAACGGCTACTCGCTGGCGCGGCGCATCCTCTTCGAGTCGCTGGGGCTCGGCGTGGAATCGCACGTGGGTGAGCTCGGCTGCACGGTGGGCGAGGAGCTCCTGAAGACCCACCGCTCGTACCTGCGGGTGCTGTGGCCAGCGATCGAGGCGGGCCTCGTGAAGGGCCTCGCCCACGTCACCGGCGGCGGCCTGAGCGACAACCTCCCGCGCATCCTGCCCGACGGCTGCGCGGCGCACGTCGACCGGGCGGCGTGGCCGGTACCGCCGATCTTCTCGTTCCTCCAGGCGCGCGGGGAGGTCCCCACCGCGGACATGTACCGCACGTTCAACATGGGGATCGGTATGGTCCTGGTCTGCGGCGGCGGCGCCGAGGCGGAGCTGCTGGCCCTGCTGGCCGGGGCCGGCGAGGGCGGGGCGGGGCGGATCGGAGCGGTGCAGCCCGGGTCGCGGGGCGTGGTCTACCGCGGAGGGGACCGCCGGCCGTGAGCGGATCCGCGAACCGCCGCCTCGGCGTGCTCATCTCCGGCCGCGGCAGCAACCTGCAGGCGATCATCGACGCCGTCGCGGACGGCGCCCTCGACGCCCACATTGCGGTGGTCGTCTCCAACCGCGAGGGCGCGGCGGGCCTGGAGCGGGCGCGGCGGGCGGGCATCCCGACCTCGACCATCCGCCACACGGAGTACGACTCGCGCGAGGCGTTCGATCTCGCCGTCGTCGAGGAGCTCCGGCGGCACGACGTGGGCCTCGTCTGCCTGGCCGGGTTCATGCGCCTGCTGAGCCCCGCGTTCCTCCGCGCGTTCCCCGACTCCGTCCTCAACATCCATCCGTCGCTGCTGCCCTCGTTCCCGGGGCTCGACGCGCAGCGCCAGGCGTGGGAGCACGGCGTCGCCGTGAGCGGGGCGACGGTGCACGTCGTGACCCCGGAGCTCGACGGCGGGCCGATCGTGCGCCAGGCCGCCGTCCCGGTCCGCGAGGGTGACACGCCCGCGTCGCTCGCGGCCCGGATCCTCGAGGCGGAGCACCGCATCTACCCGGAAGCGATCCGGAAGGTCCTCGACGGAGGCTGGCGCATCGAGGGGCGCCGCTTCGTCGCCGGGCGCCCGGAAGGCGTCCTGTAGAATCGCGGCGATGACGCCGGCCGAACAGTACGCCTACCTGACCAAGGGCTGCGTCGACGTCGTGCGCGAGGCCGATCTGCGCCGCAAGCTCGGCTCGTCCGCGGACGGAGGCCGGCCCCTGCACGTCAAGGTCGGCTTCGATCCGACGGCGCCCGATCTCCACCTGGGCCACACGGTGCTCATTCGAAAGATGAAGCACTTTCAGGACCTCGGCCACACCGTCGTCTTCGTCATCGGCGACTTCACCGCGCTGATCGGCGACCCGACGGGCCGCTCCAAGGCCCGGCCCCCGCTGACCCGCGAGGAGATCGACGCCAACGCCGAAACGTACAAGGCGCAGGTCTTCAAGCTGCTCGACCCCGATCGGACGGTGGTCGACTTCAACAGCCGCTGGCTCGGCGCGCTCGGCAGCGAAGGCCTCATCCGGCTCGCCGCCCGCTACAGCGTGGCCCAGATGCTGGAGCGCCGGGAGTTTCGGCAGCGCTACGACGAGGGCCGGTCGATCACGATTCACGAGTTCCTCTACCCCCTGGCCCAGGCCTACGACTCCGTGTACCTGGAGACCGACGTCGAGCTCGGCGGGACCGATCAGCTCTTCAACCTGAACGTCGGCCGCGACATCATGCCGTCGTACGACCTGCCGGCCCAGGTGGTGCTGACGACCCCGCTCCTCGTCGGCCTCGACGGCGTCGAGAAGATGTCGAAGTCGGCCAACAACTACGTCGGCATCACCGAGCCGCCCGACGACATGTTCGGCAAGCTCATGTCCATCGCGGACCCGCTGATGTGGCCCTACTACACCCTTCTGACGGATCGCTCCGAGCCGGAGATCGCGGCCCTCCGGGACGCCGTCGACTCCGGAGCCCGCCACCCGAAGGCGGTCAAGGCAGAGCTCGCCGCGACCGTCGTCGCCGACTTCCACGGCACCACCGCCGCCCGCGACGCCGCCGCCGAGTTCGAGCGGCGCTTCGCTCGCAAGTCGCTGCCCTCGGCGGTTCCCGAGCACCCGGTCGCCATCCCCGCCGACGGCCTCCGCCTGACCCGCCTTCTCGTCGATTGCGGGTTCGCGCCCTCGGCCGCCGCCGCGGGCCGCCTGATCCGGCAGGGCAGCGTCCGCCTCGACGGGGAGCGCGTGGAGGATCCCTGGCGCTCGGTCGCCCCCGCCGCGACCCCCTTCGTGCTGCAGGTCGGCAAGCGCCGCGTCGCCCGCGTCGTCCCCGCGCCCGCCGCCGCCGACTCGCCGCCGGCAGATTCCCCGGCATTTCCCGGTTGACACGCCCGGGCGCCCTCTGTATGATCGCCGGTCTGTGCTCATGGTGGGCGACCCCACCGCGGGCACCGCGCGGGCGCTCCCCGCGGCCGGGTTCTTTGAAAACTGGATAGGACATCGACGTGGGCACACGTCGAGTATCAGCCTGACACGCAATTCGACAACGCAAGAGCCAATTCGGTTCTCGTGTTGAACCTTCGTCCGACGGCTCCCTTCGGGGCGCCCGAGGCCCAGGCTTTCAACTTGAGAGTTTGATCCTGGCTCAGAATCAACGCTGGCGGCGTGCCTCATACATGCAAGTCGAACGCGAAAGCGGCCTTCGGGCCGTGAGTAGAGTGGCAGACGGGTGAGTAACGCGTGGGTGACCTGCCTTCGAGTGGGGGATAACCTTCCGAAAGGGGGGCTAATACCGCATGACATCCCGCTCTTGGATGAGTGGTGATCAAAGCTGGGGATCTTCGGACCTGGCGCTTGAAGAGGGACTCGCGTCCGATTAGCTTGTTGGTGAGGTAGCGGCTCACCAAGGCGACGATCGGTAGCCGGCCTGAGAGGGCGGACGGCCACACTGGGACTGAGACACGGCCCAGACCTTTACGGGGGGCAGCAGTCGGGAATTGTTCGCAATGGGCGCAAGCCTGACGACGCAACGCCGCGTGGAGGACGAAGATCTTCGGGTCGTAAACTCCTGTCGAGCGGGAAGAACGACCTGCGAGCCAATACCTCGCGGGTGTGACGGTACCGCTAAAGGAAGCCCCGGCTAACTCCGTGCCAGCAGCCGCGGTAATACGGGGGGGGCTAGCGTTGTTCGGATTTACTGGGCGTAAAGGGCTCGTAGGCGGCCGCTTGTGTCGGTTGTGAAATCCCTCGGCTCAACCGGGGAACTGCGACCGAAACTGAGCGGCTTGAAGCCGGGAGAGGGATGCGGAATTTCAGGTGTAGCGGTGAAATGCGTAGATATCTGAAGGAACACCCGTGGCGAAGGCGGCATCCTGGACCGGTCTTGACGCTGAGGAGCGAAAGCTAGGGTAGCAAACGGGATTAGATACCCCGGTAGTCCTAGCCCTAAACGATGAATGCTTGGTGTGGCGGGTATCGATCCCTGCCGTGCCGGAGCTAACGCGTTAAGCATTCCGCCTGGGGAGTACGGTCGCAAGGCTGAAACTCAAAGGAATTGACGGGGGCCC
>JAPOVI010000363.1 GCA_026708265.1 Acidobacteriota bacterium | reverse complement strand
CGATCCCGGGCTGCGCGGCGCTCCGGTACCCCACCCGCACGATCGCGGCGGCGTCGGGGTACGGCAACGGCCGCAGCAGCAGGCCGTAGGCGATGCTGAACATGGCGGTGTTCGCGCCGATGCCGAGAGCAATGATGGCGAGCGCCACCAGCGTGAAGCTGCGGTATCGTGCGAGCACTCGCACGGCGTGCCGGACATTCCGAGCCAGTTCGCAATCGAGACTACTGCATAGGTCCCTGTGCGCCGTGAAAGGCGCCGTTCCTCAGCGGGTGCGAATCCCGCCCGGCAACTGTCGCTCCAGCCGGTAGCAGTCGGAGCGGACGATGGAGGTAACGACATCGGCTGAAGCACTCCGACGACAAAGGGCCGCCCTGGGCGGCTCAGCGACCACGCGGGCCGCAACGCGAGTGAACGCCGAGCAGGCCCCGAAACCGCAGATGCGGAAGCCGACCCGCCAGTTGCGTCTTTCGGTGAAGTTGAACGGTGTCCCAGCTTGCAGGGCAGTTGGGTGGGTGACGAGGAAAGAGCGGTGCGCCGGGCCGGTCGAGCTGCTCGAACTGGGACCGCCGTGAGCCGAGGAGCTTGCGGAAAGGGCCGTGCGTTTAGCCGCTCGAGGAGCTCGGTGATGGCGGCGTTGAGGCCGGCGAGCGAGAAGAAAGGTGCGATGCCGAGGGCGACGAGCACTCAGCAGCTCGACGACCTGGACAGCGACCTCCTGTAACGTCCCTGGTCTCATCGCCAGCAGGATGTAGCGGAGGCGCCGGCTCCCGGCATCGGGCACCATCACCACGGCCGCTTCCGAGCCGCCGAACGCCGTCTCGCCGCTCTGCGGGCCGGCTTCAAGCCCCGGCTACCCGCCGATGAGCGGGACCTCCTGCACAGCCTCGAAATCGACGAGAGACTTCAGGTAGTCGAGGGTCGCCAGGAGCTCGTTGTTGCGCGCCACGGCGAGGTCTCGCTGCGCCTGGAAGACGAAGAAGCTCGTCGACAGGGCGACTTCGAAGCGCCGCTGCTCGGCCGCCAGCCGCCGTTCGGCGAGCTCTCGCGCGATGCGGGTCGCCTCGACGCGCTGCAGGCTGGTGGTCACGCGCCGGGCAACGTCGCGCACCTCGCTGGCGACGCGCACCTCGATCTCCAGCAGCCGCGCCTCGGTCTGCGAGCGCTCGAGCCGGGTCCGGGCGAGGTTGGCGTCGGCGGTGCTGCGGCCGAGGGGATAGCCGACCGTCAATCCGACCTGCCAGGAAGGAAAGTCGTTCCCGAGGAGATCCCCGAGAACATCTCCGAACGCGTAGTTCTGCTCGCCGATGACCGGCCCCGGGAACCCGGGTCCGCGGAGGAAGCGCCGGCCGCCGAGGCCGGCGACCGAGTAGTCGACGAACAGGTTGAGGTCGGGCAGGCGCTGGTTCGCGAAGAACCGGGTGTTCGTGTCGGTGTTCTCGATCTGCTTGCGGAGCTGGTCGATGTCGGTGCGCCGCGCGATCGCGGTGCGGATCGCCTCGTCGACGTCGATCGGGCGCGGGCCGAGGAGCGGCGGGTCCGTCGGCTGGAGGCGCACGACCCAGAAGTCGGACGCCGCCGGATCCAGGATGAGTGTGCGCAGCAGGTCCTCCGCGCGCGCGAGCTGCGCCTCGGCGAGGATCACGGCTTCCTGGTTGCGCGCGACCTCCGCCTCGGCCTCGACGATCTCGATCGGCGCCATCGTGCCGACCTCGACCCGCCGCCGGTTGTTGCGCAGCGACTCCTCGGCGAGCTCCAGCGACTGCCGCTGCACGTCGAGGAACGCGATGGCGTAGACCAGGTCCCAGTACGCGTTCCGTACGCTGCGCTCGGTCGAGGCGATCGCCTGATGCAGGCCGAGGTCGGCGATCTCCCGGTTCGTGGTGGCCACCGCGACCTGCTGGCGGCCGGCGTCGATGGCGAAGTTCCGCAGCAGGGGCTGCGTGTAGGAGAGGCGCAGGTTGGAGCCCAGGGCCGGGTTGAAGGAGCTGAAGAAGCTCGTGGTGGTGCGCCGGGTCCCGTCCCAGGCGGCCGTGTACGAGCCGCCGGCCCACGGCATCTGCTGGTTCACGGCGAACACGTTGCTGAAGAGCTTGTTGACGACCTGCGTGTCGACGCCGTCCAGGAAGGTCGCCGACGGCGTAACGGCGTTGTCCCGCAGCATGTCGAGCGACAGGTTGGGCAGCCAGACCGAGCGGGCGTAGGCTACCTCCATGTCCTGGATCTGCGGTCCGTAGCGTTCGGCGCGGATGCCGAGGTTGTTCTCGAGAGCCAGCGCGACGGCCTGGTCCACCGACAGGCGTCGGGTCGGCGTCGCGGTCGGCTGGACCGCGGCCACGGGCACGACGCCTCCCGCTGCCAGTGCGTGTTCTTCCGACGCGGTAACCGCAGCCTGACCGAGAGCGGGCGTTGGTGTCGTCGCGACAAGGATGAGACAGACGCTGAGGACGAGAAGCGCGTTGATCAGGACAGCACGAGCTGCTGCAGGATTCATGCTGTCTCTGATAGCGCGTGCTTGACGCATCGACATCGTTCGAGGTCCCCACACGCGGTCAGGTCGCGTTCCTTGGTTGTGCGCCGGGAATTGAACGAAGTGCCGCCGGAGGTTCGACGGGGTCTCCGGCGGCTCGACGCGCGGCGCCGCCGGCTGCAGTTGCTGCACTCCGAACGTGATCATGACGCCCTCCTGGTCGACGAGCACGTAGGTCGGGAAGCCGCGGACGGCGAGGCTCCGCTCGATGTCGCTGCCCCTGCCCACGTGCCTTCGGTCACGGTGGCAAGCTCCTCGTCGACGCTCACCGCCAGCAGCGCGAACCGGTCCGCGGGCAGATCCGCGACCAAGGCGCGAAGCTCCGGCAGAGCGACGATGCAGGGCACGCACAAGGCCCCGGGCGCCAGCCACTCGGTGGTGGTCATCACCCGGCCCCGTCGAGAAGTCCTCCCGGGTCAGAAACTCGGCCGCCTTGACCGTCTGCGGATGCTCGCCCTCTGCGGTTGCGGCGAACGGCTCGGATGGCGTTCGGCGGCACGTCGCTGCCGGCAGCCTCGCCGCCGACGCCCGGCGGCTTCGCCATGGCCAGCACCGCCCGCCGCCCCAGCGGCCCGCGCGCTCCGCCGCCCCGAACGGTCGACGCTCCGAAACACCGGCTCACTGACCGTCGATCCAGTCCTCGGGCGAGCACTCCGGCTCCTCACCCGCCAAGGCCTTCTCGGCCAGGCATCGCCACTGCGCGACCGGGGCGTTGCCCCTGGCCAGAATCGTGCCGTGCTCGTCGGCGAGCAGGTAGGTCGGGAAGCCGCGCACGTCGAGAAGCCGTTCGAGGTCGCTGGAGACGCCGACGGGCCAGTTGTTCCAGGGCATCGGTTCCGTCTCCAGGAACGCGGTCACGGTGGCGGGGTCCTCGTCGACGCTGACCGCCAGCAGGGCGAATCGATCCGCCGGCAGGTCGGCAACCATCTCGCGGAGAGCCGACAGCGCGTCGATGCAGGGGCGGCACCACGTCGCCCACCAGTCGATCAACAGCACCCGGCCTCGATAGGCCGAGAGCGGCTCCTGGGCGCCGTCCAGCCGCCGCCCCGTCCACCCCGGCAGCATGCCCCCCACGGTGGAGTGCCGAATGCGGGCGAGCAGGTCGGCCTCGGCTTGCTCGAACGTCCGGGGAGCTAGCGCGGCTCCGTTATCGGATCGCGGGTCCGTCTCGCCGAACGTCTCGTCCTCCAGCCCTGCACTCAGGCCCGTCGCCTGCTCGAGAGCGCGGTCCACGAGAGCCACACGGTCGTCCGGCGACAGCATCGGGGCGTTCGCCGCGCGTATCAGGCGCGCCGCGAGGTGGTACCGGGCGGACGCTCGCAGCATCGGATCGTTCGAGGTTGCCGCCTCTTCCAGGAACGACTGGAGCGGCGATTCCTGCCCCTCCAGGAACCCCCCTGCCCGGTCCAGGGGCCTCAGCACGCGCGCCCACTCGAAGTCGGGGGCATGCGCCAGCAGTGCCCGGGCGCCGGCCGCCACGTGCCAATCCCCATCGCGGAACACCCGGGTCGACATCCACGAGGAACTCCGCCGCTTCGATGGTCCTCTGATGCGCGCCGTCGAGGCCGAGGATCGCCTGCGCCGTCGCGAGCGGCCGAACGCCGGAGGGTCGCGAGCTTGCGAGCGAAAGACCCGCCTCCATGACCCGGCGGGCCATCCACGCCTCCCGTTCCTCCAGGTAGTCCTGCACGACCGCCCAGTCGGGCTCCGTGTGCTCGATCAACGCGGCCCACGTCCGCACCTCCTCCGCCTCGTGTCGCGCTTGGGCTTCGGCAGGGTCGACACCCTCTCGGACCAACTCAGACGCCCTTTGCGCCCGTTCCAACAGGCCCACTACGCCGCCCCAGCGGCCGATGAGGAACGCAGCCGCATCCGCGGTTCGTGGTCCTCCTTTCGCGACGATCTCCCGAGCGGCGGCATCGGCGGCGGTCGCGTCCGGCAAGACTCCGTACGCCTCCTCCGTGCGCCGCAACAGCTCCTCGGGAGTGCCCCCGCCCGCCCAGATGCCGGCCATGTCGCGCTCGTCGCCCGACTCTTCCTCCCAGGCGGCCCGCTGCTCGATGTACTCCTGGACGACCGCCCACTGGTCACCGCCGCCGGTCGGCCCGCACGTCGCGGCCGTGAGCGCCGCAAGCACTGCCACCGTCGGGCCAGCGTCCTTCAAAGCACGTCGGCGCCGCCGGACTGATGGAGCAGCCATACTCCCCTCCCTCTTGGCCGCGCGGCGACCCTGCGCCGCTCGGCAACCCGGACCCGACCAATATGCCAGGTTCGCGGCTCGCTCCAGGGTTTGTCAACGTGTCCGCCTCCGCGTCAGGGCCGCAGACCGCCTGGACGACGGTCGACCCTTCGGTTCAGGAGTCAGCAGGACCTACTCGAGCCGGAGCACCTGCATCGGGTCGACGCGGGCCGCGCGCTGCGCGGGGAACCAGCAAGCCACCAACGCGACGGTCATCAACACGACGGTCACGACCGCGAACGTCAACCGGTCGTCCGTGGAGACGCCGAAGAGGAAGCCCTCCAGAATGCTGGTCGTTGCGGCGGCCGCTAGCAGGCCGACCGCGACGCCGCCGATCACGAGCGCGGCTCCCTGCCGCAAGACCAGGCCGATAACGTCGCTCCGCCGTGCGCCCAGCGCCATTCGGATGCCGATCTCGCCCCGGCGCTGGGCGACCACATAGCTGAGCAGCCCGTAGACGCCGAACGTGGCCAGCAGCAGCGCGACCGCGGCGAAGAAGCCGA
>JAPOVI010000185.1 GCA_026708265.1 Acidobacteriota bacterium | reverse complement strand
GGGTTCCGGTAGAGTCGGAGCGAACCGAGATCTCCCTTGCCGGCCGTCTGCGCGATGACGCCCGCCAAGCGTGGCTCGGCGGATCGCGGCGCGGAGGCCCGGGCGGCGCCGGTGCCGCACGCGGCGGCCCGGGGAGCGACGGCGCGGGGAGCGCTCGTGCCGGGCGCGGCGGCCCGGGGAGCGAAGCCCCGGGGTCAGGCCTCGACGTCGCCGCCATCGAGCACCTCGATGCCCGGAGCCTGGCGATCGTCCGGGAGGACGGCGTGGCCCGGCGGCGCAACGTCCCGGTACCGGCCGGGGCGGCGGTCGCGCTGCTGGTCCAGGTGGAGTGGCCCCCCGGGACGGAGCCGACGCCGGAGGCGGCCTACGCCGAGATCGGCGCCGCCCTGGAACCGAGCCCGGGCGGCCGCCCCGATCCCGCCCGCGACCGGCCCGGCCCGCCGCGGGTCCCGGCCGGGGGCAGGCCGCGCCCGCCGATGCCGGACACGGCGCTCGGCCGCCTCTGCCGCCTCCTGGCCGACGCCGGCGTCCTCGACGACGCGGAGATCGCGCTGCCCTCCGAGCCGCGCCGCCAGGCGGACTTCATCGCCGTCCGGGAGGCCGTGCCCGAGGGAGTCAATCGGCGGGTCGGCGACGCGGCGCGGCGTCTGGGCCCTGCCGTGGCCAAGACGGCGGCCGACATGGTCGTCCCGTTCGAGCGCTTCGCGGAGAGCCTCGATCTCTTCCGTGCCGCGTTCGGCGCCCGCGGGCTCGACTACGCCATCTGGGGGCACCTGTCGGACGGCAACGTGCATCCGAACGTCATCCCCCGCTCGGCCGACGACGTCTCGCGGGGCCGGGAGGCGATCCTGGCCTGCGGGCGGGCGGTCGTCGCCCTGGGCGGGTCGCCCCTCGCCGAGCACGGGGTGGGCCGCAATCCGGTCAAGCAGGCCCTGCTCGGCCAGCTCTACGGCGCGGCGGGTATAGCGGAGATGCGCGCGGTCAAGGCGGCGCTCGATCCGGACGGCAGGCTGGCCCCGGGCGTCCTCTTCCCCGAAACCGGCCGTAGCGCACCCTGACGGTCGCGTTGGGAGTCTGCGCGGGCGCGACGTGCCGCATCGCAGCTCTGCGGTCCGACGTGCGAACGGCCGGCCTGCCGCGGGCAATCCCGCCGCGGAGACCGGCCGTTCCGGAACTCCGACGCGCAGGCCGTCAGTTGGCGGGGATGAGCGCGGCCTCCTCCGCCAGCCAGGCGTCGTAGTCGGCCTGGGTCATGATGCTCACGAAGCCGCGCATCCGGTAGTGGCCCAGGCCGCAGAGCTGCGAGCAGTTGACCTCGAAGTCCCCGATCAGGTTCGGCACCCACCAGACCGGGATCTCGATGCCGGGGATGGCGTCCTGCTTCACCCGCATCTCGGCGATGCCCATGCTGTGGATGACGTCCTGCGACGACAGGTAGACGATCACCGGCTTGTCGACGGGCAGGTTCATCTGGTTGATCGACACGATGTCGTCGGCGCCGTTCGGGTCGCTGCGATCGAGTCCGATGGAGTTGGTCGGCGTGATCAGGCTGAGGTCGCGGCGGCCCCACCGGCCGTCCGCGCCGGGATAGTGCGAGTGCCACTCGAACTGCTTGCCGATCATGCGGACGACGGTCGCCTCTTCCTCCGGCGGGAGCTCGTTGACGCGGCTCGCCCAGGCCGGGATGGCGAAGCCGACGAGCAGCACCGCCTCGATGACCGCCACGGTGATCTCGAGGTAGCTCGAGGTGTGGCTGGTGACGCCGGTGTAGTCGGCCTTCGGATTGGCCTTGGCCCGGAAGCGGATCAGCGTGTAGATGAAGAAGGCACCCCAGCCGACGAACAGCACCGCCATCAGCCAGTGGAGCAGCACGATCATGTTGTCGATCTCGGCGGCGTGCTCCGACGCCTGGACCGGCAGTCCCAGCAGTTCACTCATCCTACGATTCCCCTCCGGGTTCGGCGCGCCGCGCCGCGGCGTCGAACGATGGGTCGCTCCCGAGCGCCTGCCGGGAACGCTTCAGCAAGTGGAACATGAACCCGACGAAGCCGCTGAGCACGCCGCCGGTCACGCCGAGCAGCGTGAAGACGGCCCAGTTCAGGCTGCGGGCCTCGTCGGAGCCGGGTTCGAGGCCGAAGCAGATCGGGCACGCCGCGGCGACGGCCGGCGCAAGCACCACGAGCGCCACGGCGGCCGGTACGGCCCGCGCGACGGTCGAGCGTGTGTTGGTCATTGGCGATCTCCCGGTAGCGCGGCGTCGGCCCGGTTCAGCGCATGCCGATCGCGCGCGTCTTCCGCACGAAGCGCACCGCGTACACCGACATGCCCGCCACCGCGACGAACGAGATCACGGCGAAAGCGAGGTGTCCGGCGACGCCCCGCTCGCTCATGAACATCAGGATGCCCCACACCGTCGTGAACACCGCGAGCAGGATCGACGCCGCGATGAAGACGAGATGAATGGATCGGAGCGACATCGGTCGTCCCTGGCTCGCTGTGCGTGCTCCCGTGCTCCGGGCTTCGATCAGTGCCCGCCGCTCTCGGCGACCGGCGCGTTCGCGTTCGGCACCGTGTAGTACTCGCCCACCTTGTCGGCGTGGCCGAGCAGGGGGATGAACAGCAGCACGATGAAGAAGAACGCGGTCAGCAGCAGCGTCGCGTAGATGCCCCGCTTCTCCTCGATGAGGTGCATGAAGAAGCTCACCACCAGCGAGCCCTTCGTGGCCGCGATGATGAGGGCCACGGTGACGGCCAGCGGCACCCCGAACGGGAGGTACGAGACCGCCACGGTGACGACGGTCAGCACCGCGAGGGCGGCGCCGACCTTCATGTACGTTCTGATGTGGGCTTGTACGTCTTCACTCATGAGTGGCCGTCCTACAGCAGGTAGAGCACGGGGAACAGGAAGATCCACACCAGGTCGACGAAGTGCCAGTAGAGCCCGGCCGCCTCGACCCGGTTCGTGAACTGCGCCTTGTTCGTCTCCCACATCTTCGCGCCCGGGCCGAGGAAGTAGGAGTTCACGATGACGCCGCCGATGATGTGCAGCGCGTGCAGCCCGGTCATCGTGAAGTAGATGGCCAGGTAGGTGCTCGTCCAGGGGAAGTTCCCGATCTCGAACTCGTGGTTGTACTCGAACGCCTTGATGACCATGAAGAGCAGCGCCAGCGCGACGGTCAACCCCATCCACTGCTTGTAGCGGTCGAGGTTGTCCATCTTCAGCGAGGCGTAGGCCAGCACCATCGTGACGCTCGAGCCGATGAGCACGGCGGTGTTGACGGCCCCGAGCGGCACGTTCAGCACGTCCACCCCGAGCGGCCACTCCGGCGCGATGAGGCGCAGCAGCACGTAGGACGAGAAGAGCGCGCCGAAGAGCATGACCTCGGACGCCAGGAAGAGCCAGATGCCGAGCTTGACGTTGTTGAGCCCGGTGTCGGCCCGTTCTTCGACGATGTACGGGATATCCATGACGTCGCTTTACACCTTGGCCGGCTGGGCCGCCGAATCCGGTTCACCCTGCATCACGAAGTCGTTCGGCGCGCCGGGCACGCTGTACTCGTAGGGCCCGCGGTAGGCCACCGGCGGCGCCGCGAAGTTGCCGTGCGGCGGAGGCGACGGCGCCTGCCACTCGATCGTCGTGGCCTGCCACGGGTTGTCGCCCACCTTCTCGCCGCCCTTGATGCTGCGGAAGAAGTTGTAGATGAAGAAGAGCTGGAAGAACGCGAGTCCCCAGGCGCCGATGCTGATGACCTCGTTCAGCCACAGGACGTCGGCGTTCATCTGGTACTGCGCGCCGCCGTCGTACATCCGGCGGTTCATGCCCGCCGAGCCCTGGTAGAGCATCGGCAGGAAGACGACGTTGATCGTGATGAACGACCCCCAGAAGTGAATGCGGCCGAGGAGGTCGCTCATCTTCCGGCCGGTCGCCTTCGGGAACCAGTAGTAGATGCCGCCGAAGAGCGCCATCAGCGTGCCCGGGGCGACCACGTAGTGGAAGTGCCCGATGACGTAGTAGGTGTCGTGCAGGTGGATGTCCGGCGCGGCGAGCCCCAGCGGCAGCCCGGTCAGGCCGCCGATGCCGAACATCGGCAGGAACGCCAGCGCGAAGAGCATCGGCACGGTGAAGCGGATCGACCCGCCGTAGAGCGTGATGAACAGCGCCGACAGGATGACGACGGACGGGATCGAGATGATCATCGTCGTCGTCTGGAAGAACGAGCTCATCGTCGTGCCCATGCCGGTCAGGAACATGTGGTGGGCCCAGACGACGAACGACATGAAGCCGAGGAACACCACCGAGTAGACCAGCACGCGGTAGCCCCAGACCGGCTTGCGCGTGTTGTTGGCCAGGATCTCGGCCACGATGCCCATCGCCGGCAGGATCAGGACGTAGACCTCGGGGTGGGCGAGGAACCAGAACAGGTGCTGCCACAGCAGCACGCTGCCGCCCCCGCTCACCTCCAACGGCACGTCCGTGACGACGAGCCCGCTCGGCATGAAGAAGCTGGTGCCGGCCACGCGGTCCATGAGCTGCAGCACGCCGGCCGCCTCGAGCGGCGGGAAGGCGAGCAGCAGCAGGAACGCGGTGACGAGCTGCGCCCAGACGAAGAACGGCAGCCGCATGAAGCTCAGGCCGGGCGCCCGGAGCTGGATCGTGGTGACGATGAAGTTGACCGAGCCGAGGAGCGACGACGTGATCAGGAAGATCATCCCGATCAACCACAGCGTCTGCCCGGTGGTGGCGATTACCGACAGCGGCGCGTAGGAGGTCCACCCGGAGTTCGCGGCCCCGCCGGGCACGAAGAAGCTGGCGAACATGATGACGCCGCCCGCGAAGAACGACCAGTAGCTGGCCATGTTCAGCTTCGGGAACGCCATGTCGGGCGCCCCGATCTGCAGCGGCAGCACGAAGTTGCCGAAGCCGCCGACGGCCAGCGGCACGACGCCGAGGAACACCATGATGGTGCCGTGCATCGCGCCGAGCTGGTTGTAGAACTCGGGGAGCATGATGCCCTCGGGCGCCCGCTCGTCGCCCAGCCACTCGCCGATCAGCGGGATGGCCTCGCCGGGGTAGGCGATCTGCCAGCGCATCAGCATCATCAGCATGAAGCCGAACAGCAGGAAGAGCAGTCCGGTCACGGCGTACTGGATGCCGATCACCTTGTGATCGACGGAGAACACGTAGGTCTGCCAGAAGCCGAGGTCGTGATGGCCGTGGTCGTCGTGGGCGTGTTCGTCGTGCCCGTGCGCCTCCGCCTCGGGGGCGGTTTGCTCCGTGGTCGTCACGTCAGCCAACGTCGTGACTCCTTTCGTGCAGCGTCACGCTGTCCCTGACCCGCTGCGTGTTCCGTGGGGAATCCGTGCGGGGCGAAATCGAGTCCAGTTCCCGTATCCCTTGTGGGCGACACGACCCCTCAAGTCGG